>CAZNBU010000289.1:0-5092 GCA_964571035.1 uncultured Planctomycetaceae bacterium
TGCGGTTGGGGTTCGTTGCTTTGGCTTGCCTGTGGGCTAGTTCTTGCCTTTGAGTTTCTTGAGGGCGTCGAGGGCGCCTTTGGCTTTCTTGGCGCCGCCCTTGTCTACGGTCTTCTTGGCGTCGAGGCCTTCGATGTTTGACTCGACGTTGTCCATGTCCTTGAACGCCGCGCCCAGCATCACGCCCGAAGCCGCGAACGCGTCGTCCGCGCCCACTTCCACCTTGCCTATGCCGGCTTCGGCGAGCTTGCGGCTCATGCTGCCCTCGAGCTTGGCGACAATCTCGCTGAGGTCGCCGCTGGGGCCGCCTCCGCCGCCGCCCTTGGCCATCATCTCCTGCATCTGGGCTAGCTGCGCCTGAAGCGCCTCGGTGTTCGCGGCGCCGGCGGCTACGGTCTTCTGTTCAAGGTCGGCGCGCAGGGCCGCGATTTCGGCTTTCAGGCCTTCGGCGTTGGCTTTCTTGATGTCGTCGCGCAGGCCGCTGCCACTGTCGCGGATGGCGCTGGTCAGCTCGGTGAAGCGCTTGTCCAGGTCGCCTTGCAGGTCTTTGAAAGCCTTCATCAGCGCGTCGTTGCCCGCGCCGTTGCGGCCCTTTTCCTGCTTTTCCAGCAGCGTGGTCATCTTGTCGACGGCGTCGCCCAGCGCCTTTTCGACGTTGGTGCCCTGCGACGTGGACAGGTGCTCCTTCAGCTCGGCGAAATGTTCCTCAAGCAACTGCGACTGCTTTTCCATGACGACGGTGCGCGTCATGTCGTTACTCTGGGATTTGCCAAGCTGGTTCGAGATGAAGGCTTTCAGCTCCTTCATCTGGTCGCTGATTTCCTGCACCTGCATGTTGGACGCCGAGTTGGCGCCCTGCTTCTCCTGCTGGGCGAGCGCCTGCCGCAGCAGCTCAATCTCTTCCTGCAGCTTGCCCTGGTGCTCCTGCTCTTTCTTCTGCTCCGAGAACAGGCGCTTGAACTCGTCCATGCTATCCATGACGATCTGGGCTTTGTCGTCCTTGATCGTCTGGATGTCGGCGTCTTCCATGCGGCCAATGATGTTGGTCACCGCCTGCGAGATCAGCTCATTGATCTTCTTGGCGTTGATTACATTGACCTTCTTCATCCCGCGTTCTTTGAACGCGTCGATGTCCACCTGGCGCGTCTGTGCGCGTATCAGGTTGGAATAGTCGAGGTCTTGTTCGGCACTTTCGGACATGCGCGCCTTGGCCTACACCTGTTCAAAACCGGGCGGGACCCGGCAAGTGAGCGACTGAATTGAACCACGCTGATCGCAAATCAACAAGCGCAAAGACGCCTTCCCACGCCCGGCGTATGCGGTTATCGTCAATCCGGGCAATGATTTGCGAGAAACCATGCGTCTAAGCCCCGAACTTCTGTTGTGCGTTCTTGTCTGTTCGTCGCCGTTGGCGGCGGACACGACTTTATCGGTCGTTCCCCTGGCCAAAGCGCTGCAAAATTCCGAACTGGATGGCGATTCCCCCGACGAAGCCCGCAAAGCCGTGCTGGATCTACTGCTCAACCACCCAAGCGGCAAACTTGAGACTGAGGCCTTCCACTCGCGGCTGGCAGCCCTGGCCCGCCATAAAGACACGCGCGTCGGCCGCGTGTTCTTCCGCGCGCTTGAGACGCTGCCCGATGTGCAGCAGGTGCCGCAGGGCGCGCGCGACGTTGAGCTGATCGTGCGCCGCCCGCTGGCGCTGGAGGCCACCGCCCGCGTGCATGTGGCGTGGCGGCTGGTCGGCGAGACTTGGAAGGTCTCGCGGCTGGATGTGTACCTGGAAGGCGCGGGCGCGGCGCCGGTGGTGAAGGCCCCGCCGTACTTCGCCGAGGGTGAGATTCCCGGCGAATGGCTGAACGCCGAGGAGCTGGACTACCTGTTCGGGCGCGACCCGACGCAGCGCAATCAGCCCGACGAGGGACCGTTCGACTTCAGCGCGGCAATGGAGCGGTACTTCAAGGCGGAAGCAGCAGCGTACGAAACGCTGATCGCGCGGCTGCGGAAGGAGATCACGCCGCGCACCGAGCGCCCGGCGCGCATGGCCGCGCTCAAGCCGCACCTGACGCGCGACCGGCAGGCGACGATGGAGAACGCCGACGCCGATGACGCGCGCCGCGAGGAGTTCTGGAAGGGCGTGTTCGACCACCTCGCGCAGGCGGACAAGGGTGTGCGACCTTCGAGCATGCCGGTGGGCAAGGGCTCGGAGGTCAAGATCACGGCGAGAGACGCCGACGGCAAAGTACTGGCCGAGTGCGTGGCGCAGCGGCTGCAGACCGGCGAGATCGCGCCGCGCGTGCGTGTAGAGGAGGCGAACGATGGCGGCAAGAGCGACTGACGCGGAGATCCAGGCGGCGCTCCAGGAGCTGCCGGGGTGGGAGTTGGACGACAACGCGATCGCGCGCAGTTTTGAGTTCAAGGATTTTGCGCAGGCGTGGGCGTTCATGTCGAAGGTGGCCGACGCCGCCGAAGAGATGGACCACCACCCGGAATGGACGAACGTCTACAACAAGGTGCTGATCCGGCTGAGCTCGCACGACGCAGACGGGCTGACGGCGCGGGATTTCAAGCTCGCGGCGCGGATCAACGAGTTTGCGGGCTAGTTGGCGGGAACCGGCAATCGGGAATCGGGAATTGCAGCACGGCGATTCCCGAGCCCCGATCATCGATTCCCGACTGGACCCGTGACCACAATTCGCCTCTACAACCTGAATGTCGGCCTGGACGACGACTTTGCCCGCGCACTGAAGCGTGAGGCTGTGAAGCGGCTTGGCCTTGACGCTTCCAAGGTTGCCGACGTGTGGCTTGTGCGCCGTGGCGTGGATGCGCGGCGCACGCCGTTGTTCAACTGCACAGCCGACGTTGCGCTTGGCGAGGATGTGGATGTGGATGCAGCGCGCCTGCTGGCGCAGCTTGGCAGCAACGCGGCGATCCCCGAGCCCACGCCGCCGCTTACGGGCGAGCCCGGCGCGTCGCCACTGTGCGGGCGCGTGGTCGTTGTCGGCAGCGGCCCCGCCGGTGGGTTCGCGGCCTACGTGCTGGCACTGAACGGGTACAAACCACTGCTGATCGAGCGCGGCCGGCCGGCGCTGGAACGGCTTCGGCAGATCGGGCGTTGGAACGCGCGTGTCGTCGAGCTCGACCCTGACAGCAACGCTCTGTTCGGCGAAGGCGGCGCCGGCAGCTTTTCCGACGGCAAGCTGTACACCAGCAACCGGCGCGACCCCTACCTGCCGCGCGTGCTGGAAACCTTCGTCGAATGCGGCGCGCCTTTGCGCATTCTTACTGACGCCGCGCCGCACGTCGGCACTGACATCCTGTCGCGCGTGGTGGTGCGCATGCGCGAGAAGATCGAGGCGCTGGGAGGCGAGATCCGCTTCTCCGCCAAGCTGACCGACGTGGATGTCCGCGATGGCGTACTGCACGGCATCACGATCAACGGCGACGAAGCCGTTGACACGTCAACCCTGATCCTCGCGCCCGGTCACTCCGCCCGCGACACCTACGAGATGCTGCTCGCGCGCGGCATTCACCTTGAGGCCAAGCCGTTCCAACTTGGCGTGCGCATTGAGCACGCGCAGGAGCTGATCGACCGCGCGCAACTCGGCCGCTACGCGCGCGACAGGCGGCTTGTGCCCGCCAGCTACGACATTGCGTGCCACCCCGCGGGCGCGCCGGACCTGTTCAGTTTCTGCATGTGCCCCGGCGGCATCACGATGGCGGCGGTCAGCGAGCCCGGCATGCTCAACACCAACGGCATGAGCTTTTCGCCGCAATCCAGCGGGTACGCGAACAGCGCGCTGGTGACAACCTTCGAGCCCGGCGACTTCGGGTTGAAGCCGCTCGACGGTGTCGCATTCCAGCGCCGCTACGAAGCGCTGGCGTTCGAAGCCGGCGGCAGTAACTACGCCACGCCCGCGCAGCCGGTGACGCACTACCTGCGCGGGTTGCACTCACCCCGCAACATGCGCGGCACGTACGCGCGCGGGCGGGCCTATCACGCGCTGGAGGGCCTGCTGCCGGAGAAGCTGAACAAGGCGCTGCGCGCGGGTCTGCCGCAATTCGAGAAGCGGCTGAAAGGGTTCGTGAGCGACAGTGGCATCCTGCACGCGATTGAGTCGCGCGCCTCAAGCCCGGTGCGCATCGCGCGCAATCCAGCCACGCGCGAAAGCATCAACACGCAGGGCATCTACCCCATCGGTGAAGGCGCGGGCTACGCGGGCGGCATCATGAGCGCGGCGCTGGACGGAATCCACACCGCGCTGGCGATAGTGAGCGCGTTCGCCCGCGCATCCTGAGGTTTGCGTTTGCGACGCAATGTCCCGCCCGTCAACCAAGTTGGCAGTCCGGACGAGCTGGAAATCTGGCTGGCCGTGAAGTAACTGCTAAGCGCGCTTCGCGGATATGCGGCCCAAGGCGTCCGCGCTTGAGAGGAGTGCCAGAACCCTCGCCCTGGCCAACTCAAAGGTTGGGAAGGATTCGTTGTGGCCCGAAAACGCGACGTCCGCATCGTCGTCCGCGAGCGACACACCGAACTTTCCTGCGACTGGGCTCCACTGGAGTTCAAACACGCGTGCAGGGCCATGCATGGCGATCCACGCCCCGCCTTGATCCAGCAGGTCGCATTCTACTTCCGCGTGCGGGTATGCCGCGCGAAGCTCCTCCGCGAAGTCCTGCATGCGGGCCTGTTGTTCAGTGCGATTCGGCATCGGCTCCTCGCTTGTGTTGCGTTGATCTATCCACCCGGCGTCATTCTATCCACGGCGCGGCAGTAATCATTTCGAACAGGCTTATCTCGACGCCGTGGGCGAGCATGTCGGGCTGTTTCTTCCCCCACGCCTTGAGATGCGGTGATTGCGCATGGGCGTCTAGCGCCGCGCGGTCGGTCCAGTTTTCGTAGAACAGGAACACGCAGGGATCAGTCTGCGACACGTGCAGGTCGTAGTTGATGCAACCCTGCTCCGCCCGCGTCGGCCCCACCAGCGCGCGCAACTCGTTCTCGACATCCTTCTCGCGGCCCGGCTTGGCGCGGATTTTTGCAATCACGGTCAGCATGCTCTCTCCAGTTGCGGCGCCCGCGACTTCATAGCGG
>CAZNBU010000290.1:0-5033 GCA_964571035.1 uncultured Planctomycetaceae bacterium
ATGGCCAAGGTCGTGATCGACGAGGGTCTTGTTGACCAGAAGTTCATCGACACGCACACCGAGGGGTGGCCGGCGCTGAAGGCCAACCTCGCCAAGTTCAATCTGAAGGAAGCAGAGCGCGTCACCGGCGTGCCCGCGGAGCACATCCGCGCGACCGCAATCGAGTACGCGACCACGCGCAAAGCCGCGATCTACTATACGCTGGGCATCACCGAGCACGCGCACGGCACGGATAACATCTTCAGCCTCGCCAACCTGGTGATGATGACCGGGCACCTGGGCGTGCCGTTCGGCGGGTTGAACTCGCTGCGTGGCCAGAACAACGTGCAGGGTGCGACCGACGCGGGCGCGACGCCGCTGTACTACGTGGGTTTCCAGGCAGCGGACGACCCGGAGATTCAAGCGAAGTTCGAAAAGGCGTGGGCGACCGACCTGCCGGCGACGGTTGGGTTGAACCTCAACGCCATCATGAAGGGCGTTGAAGACGGCAGCGTGAAGGCGCTGTACGTGATGGGCGAGGACATCCTGATCTCCGAGCCCAACACCAACCACCTGGAGCACGGGGTCAGGGAACTCGAGTTCCTGATCCACCAGGACATCTTCATGAACGAGACCACCAAGTACGCCAACGTGGTCTTCCCGGGCGCGAACTTCGCCGAGAAAGACGGCGTGTTCACCAACACCGACCGCCGCGTGCAGCGCGTGCGCAAAGCCGTCAATCCGCCTGGCAACGCGCGGCCGGACTGGCAGATTCTCAGCGACTTCGCCAGGGCATCCGGATACGACATGCCGAAGTACAAAAACGCGGGCGAGATCTACGCCGAGATCGCGTCGCTTGCGCCACGTTACGCAGGCATAAGCCACGAGCGCCTTGACCGCACGCCGATGGGCCTGCAATGGCCGTGCACGGCGCCCGACCACGAGGGCACGCAGTACATGCACAAGGGCGGGCCGGTGAAGGGCAAGGGTACGTTCATCGTGACTGACTATCGCCCGCCCGTGGAGTTGCCGGACGACGAGTACCCATTCAACCTTGCGACGGGGCGCGTGCTGTACCACTACAACGCGGGCACGCAGACACGCCGCGACAGCGGCACGATGGACAAGGTCGGCGAATGCTTCATCGAAGTGCACGAGGAAGATGCAGCCCGGCTTGGCGTCAACGGAGGCGACATGGTCAAGATCGTGTCGCGCCGCGGCGGCATCAAGGCCAAGGTGTGGCTGTCAGGCCGCGTGCAGAAGGGCCACGTCTGGATGCCGCTGCACTTTGCGGACGCCGCGATCAACAAGCTCACCATCGACGCCGGCGACCCGCTTGCGGGAACGGCTGAGTACAAGGTATGCGCGGTTAACTTGATCCCACTGAAGAAGCGCGCGCCGGCGGAAGCGGAAGCTGAACTGGAAGCCGTTCACCATCCCCGCGGGTAACTGCGGTTTCTCGCAGAGTCGCAGAGTCGCAGAGAACGGCAACGACGAAGTCCGAGCAGTCTCTGCGTCTCCGCGCCTCTGCGAGAGAATGTAGGTCGGCGATTGACTGTGATCGCAACTGCGCTACACTTCAGGCGTCACACACATGGAGGGTCTCATGCTGGCGATTGTGAACATCCACGAGGTTTAGCCGCGAGACCGAATTAGCCCATCAACCATGAGGCCGGTCTTCGCGACCGGCCTCGTTTTTTGTCGGAGCGCAGCCGTCTCGGCTGCATGCGGACTGGACGTCCGCGCTCCATGAGAGGAGGTGCGCCATGCGCAACCCATTTGACAGGACTTTGCGGACGCTGTCTGCAACCCATGGATCATCAAACCAATGGATACCGAAACGAAGGAAGCGCTGGATTCGTTCATCGATCTCGCGCTGATCACCGAAGTGCTGTACCAACTGAAAAGCGGCAAAGAAGCAACCGTGTTCGCGTGCCGCGCGCATCCGGACACGGGGGCGAAGCTGCTGGCGGCGAAGGTCTACAAGCACCTGCGCGATCGCAGCTTTCGCAATGACGCCGTCTACCAGGAGGAGCGCCTGTACGGCAATTCACGCGAGCGGCGCGCTTATGAGCGAGGTACCGAGTTCGGCCTGGACGTGCACTTCATGCTCTGGGTCGGGCAGGAGTGGGAGCACCTGAACAAGCTGCACCAAGCCGGCGTGTACGTGCCGGTGCCGATCAAGCAGATCGGGCGCGCGATCCTGATGGAGTTCTACGGCGACGAGGACGGGCCGTGCCCGCTGCTGCACCAGGCTGACTTGACCCGTCAACAGGCGCAGGACGCATGGCAGCTCATCAAAGCCAACGTCGAGATGATGCTGCAAGCCAACTTCGTCCACGGCGACTTGAGCCCGTACAACATCCTCGTGGACACCACCCAGCCGTCAGACATGGTCCGCATCATCGACCTGCCGCAGGCTGTGGACGCCCGCTTCAACCCCAACGCCCGCGACCTGCTGCAACACGACGTGGACGTAACCTACAAGTGGTTCAGCAAGCGGGGCATCCGCGACAACCCCAAAGCACTCGTCGCGGATCTATGGAGACGCTGGAAACGGGCAGAGTTGTGAAGCCAGAAAAAGCGCGAAACACGTCAGGCCGGCATGGTTCGCGATGCGAACGAACCGCAGCACCGCACCGCGGTGCGAGGAGTGCCGGCCCTTCGCGTCATGTACGTTCGTTTCAGCTAGTCCGGCGGCGCCGGAGTGTCGCCAAGGTCAGCCCACCCAAAGCGATCAACGCAAAGGATGAACCGGTTGCTCCGGACACCAAACATCCGCCGCCACCATCACCGCTATCGCCGTCTTCGTCCTCAGGCAGGGCCGTGCCCTGGAACAGGAAGTTGTACGGGTTCTCGTTGGCATCGTTGTTGGCGATCGAGACCGTCACCTCATGCAACCCTGTCCCCGATGGCGTGATGCGCAGCGTGAAAGTCGTGCTGGCGGTTGGCGTGATCTTACTCGTCGCCGGTTGCGTGACGCTTACCGTGCAGTTGACCAGGCCCGAAGTTGCGACAAGCCCGCCCACACCGGTCAGCATCAGGTCCTGGTTGCCGAGGCTGTGGATCGTGTAGACCACGTCGTAGGCCTTGGTGCCTTTGCGTGTCAGCGCATCCACAGCGTTGTCCGCAATCTCCACGCCCGCCCTCCGCACCTCCATCTCGGAGCCGGACGCGGCGTTTCCCGCGATCACAAAGTCGAACGGCGCTTCGTCCGGGTCGTTGTTGGCGATCTCAACGTCCACCGACCACGCGCCGATCGCCTGCGGCGTTGCGGTGATCATGAACGTGGTGTTGCCAGCCGGCGCGATGTTGGTGCTGCCGGGTTGCGTCACGTTCACGATGCAGTTGGTTTCGTTGCTGATCGTGACCGGCGTGCCGCCCGTAAGCAGCAGGTTATCAGTGCCGGTGTTGCCGACTGTGTAAGTAAGAGGAAGCGAGGTCAGGGCGTAACTGTCGGTGATGTTATCGGTGCCGCCGTCGCCGACGCCGCCGGTCCCCCGCGCAACGCTGATGTCGGGCGTGGGGGGCGTAATCAGCTTCACGATCAGCACGTCGCCGGACTGGCCAGTTATGTCCGCAATGCCGGATCCGTAGAGCCCGCGCACAACGCCCGCGACGTCGTTGTTGGCGTCCATGCGCACGTCGGGGCCGGTGCCGCCGGAGGAGTGGCGGAAGGTGATTACAATGTCGGTGCCGGCCGTGTACACGTAAGGCGTGGTGAAGTTGAGCGTGTAGCTGAACTGGTTGGGATTGCTCCCGCCGGTCAGCGAACCCATGGGGATCGTCAGCGCCCCGCTGTGCACAGTCGTCTGGTTCGCGCCCTTGTTGTCGTCGTATGTCAGGCTGGCCAACTGGTTGGCGGCGAACGAAGCCGCGTCTGATTCACTGAATACGACGCCGTAGTCGGTGTACACGAGATCCTGGTTGTAGGTGTTCTCGCCGCCCATGATGCGCAGGCTCAGCGCCGTAATGTTTGTGCCGTTCGCCAGAGAGTTCAGTTGGCCGCGATGCAGGTAAACCTGGTAGGTCGACGCAAGGTTTCCGTACGGCCATACAGAGAACCCGTTCCCGTCGACACTCGTGTTTGCCGTCGGCACTACAAGGTCCTGCGCACTCACTGTTGCACCAGTCAACATGCCGAGCAGCAGGCAGATAATCTGCATCCGCGTCATTGAGTACTCCCGTTGAACGTCCGCCCCAACCGGGCAAACAGGATATCCGGCTCGCGCGGCGGCGGAAACACTGATTCGCAGTCCGTGCCACATCCGTTATGCGCCGGTGGCGCGCAAGCGCAGGCCGATCATTGCCGCTGCCAACGCGCCGAGACAGGCAAGCAGGACCGGCAACCCGGGGCGGGTCGTGCACCCGGTCTCTTCGCTGCCACCGTCGCCATCGTCACTGTTGTCCGGCGCAGCCGTGGCTGTGCCGACCGAGTAGATGGCGAAGATGCTTTCATCGGCGTCGTTGGAGTTGATGAGCACCGCGAATTCGAAGGCGCCGGGTGCTATTGGATCAACCGTGATTTCCATCGTGGTTGTGCCACTCGGCCCAACTGTGGCGCCCGGCGGTATCGTAACAGTGACGGCGCAGTTGAGTTCAAAGGCAACGCTTGCACCGGAAATGTTCAGCGTCTCAGCGCCGACGTTCATGATCGAGTACGTGAGCGTCGAGGGCGCCGTGGTTTGCGCGGGCAGTGCTTCGGGACCGGGTGGGGTCACTACGGTTGTCCCGCGCACAACCTCAATCTCCGGTCCAACAGCATCGCCAGCCACCTGCCAGGTGTATGGGTTCTCGTCTGGGTCGGTGTTCGGGATGCTGATCGTGAAGTCAAAAGGGCCGGTGGTGAGGACGGCGAACTCGATGTCAAACGTCGCGAAGGCCGATGCCGCAATGAAAATCCCCGGTGTCGTGACGAAGACGATGACCACGTTGCTGCCCGGGGTGACCTCTATTGCGTCCTGGCTTGTAAGCTCCAGGATGAAGTTGCCGTTGTTCTCGATTGTGTAGGTGGCGTGGATGGTACCGGTGGTCGAGACTGTGCCTCCGGGTTC
>CAZNBU010000291.1:0-5017 GCA_964571035.1 uncultured Planctomycetaceae bacterium
CACACCCCGGCGGAGTAAACTCACACCCCGACCTGCGCCAGCAGCTCGCGCACAGCCGCGCGAGGCGACTGCTTGCCGGCGCGCACCTGGGCTGAAAGCCGCTCAAACAAGGGCTTCAACCGCGGGCTGGCGTGCAGGGCCTTCAACAGCGCGTCGCCTGCGAGGTCGGAAAGGCGGGCTTCGGCGCGCTTTTCGCGCACGGCCTCAAGGGCCTGATGCGACAGGAGGAACTGGCGGTGTTGTGCAATTGCGGCAACCAGCGCGTCCAGCCCCGAGCGCTCGGTCGCGACTGTCCGCACAATCGGCGGGTGCCAGTGCGGGCCTTCACCGTGCGGGCGCAGCTCCAGCGCTTCCTTAATGTCCTCTTCAAGCCGCTCAGCGCCCGGTTGATCCGCCTTGTTGATCGCAACCACGTCGGCGACTTCCATGATGCCGGCTTTGAGCGCCTGCACGCTGTCGCCGGCTGCGGGGGTGAGCACCACGATGGTGGTGTCGGCCAGGCGCGCGATGTCCACCTCGCTCTGCCCGACGCCGACCGTCTCGACGATCACAGGGTCAAAGTCGGCCAGCGCCAGGATGTCGCACGCGTCGTGGCACGCGATCGACAGCCCGCCGAAGTGCCCGCGCGTGGCCATGCTGCGCACGAACACGTCGCGGTCCAGCACGTGCTCCGACATGCGCAAACGGTCGCCCATCAGCGCGCCGCCCGAAAACGGGCTTGACGGGTCAACAGCCACCACGCCCACGCGCCGGTCGCCGCGCCGCATGTGTTTGATAAGCGCGCTGGTGAGGGTGCTCTTGCCGGCGCCGGGCGGGCCGGTGATGCCGATCCGCTCGGGCTGCGGCAGCTTGGGGTAGGCTGCATCCACAGCGGCCAGCAGCTCTTCGTCGCCGTTTTCGACCAGCGTAAGCGCGCGCGCGATGGCGCGGTTGTCTCGGGCGTGGATGCGGTCCATCAACTCCATCGCCACAGTATGCCGCGCGGGCGGGCGGTTGTCGTTGGTCGTTGACAGTTGATGGGGGCTAGTTCCGCTTGCGCAACCCAACACTCCACAGAACCCGAAATGGGCTACCGCCGAGCAGAATCCTTCAGGTCTTCCAACTCTTTGGCGTAGCGGCGGGCCTGCGCGCGCAGGACGGGGCTGGGGTCATTGGTGCGGATGCTGATCATCCACGTCAGCAGCGACGTGTCCTTCAACTCGCCAAGCCGCGTCAGCGCTGACTGGCGCACGCGCGGGGCGGGGTCGTCCTCCACGATCTTCTTCAGGCGGTCGAGGTTCGCGATCGGCACAAACGCGACCGCTACCGCGCGCAGCGCTGTGTCGCGCGCCGGGTCGAGGTACTCGTCCAGCATCTGCTCGCGGTTATTAGAGCGATCCAGCAGCGCCCCCAGCGCCTGCGACTTCACGCCAAGGTTCGCGCCCTGTTCCAGAATCCGCTTCAACTCACCATCGGCACCCAGCATGCCGCTTACGCGCAGGCCCTCGATTGCGCCCTGCGCGACCTCCGCCTTCGGGTCGTCGGCGGCGGCTGTCAGGCGTTGCAGGTCGTCGGAGCTTTCCGCCATGCGCCCCAGCGCAGTCAGCCAGTCCGGATAGAACTCGCCCTTGCGCGCGAGCCCGGCGTCCAGCATCTCGCGGCCCTTGGGCACGGCACGCTCGCTGACGGCTTTGATCAGTGTGCGCTTGACCTCGGCGTCGATCTGCCGCGCCAGCATCTGCGCGCACATGTCGGCGATCTTGTCGGCGTTGGCGCCGACCCACGGGTGCGCGTCCTTCGAAAGCTCCGGAAACGCGCCGCCGCTGCCGCGTTTCGGGAACCCGTGCAGCAGCGTAGGCAGGTAGATGTGCAGCACCGTCTGCTCCAGCTCGGTGATCGCCACCGACCAGTCGGGCAGCGATTCCAGCCACAACCACAGCGCGACGTCGCGCACCTCTGGCAGCGCGGTTCGTCGCTCCAGCATGCGCCGCAGTTGCTCCGAGAGTGTGCCCAGCGTGCTGTCGCGATCGGTGCGGAACTGGCTTGCTGGGTGCTTCTCGCGCTGCAGCTCCAGCATCTGCGTGAGCACCGGCAGCAGCAGCCACTGCGGCTGCTCGGTGTCGATCAGGTTGCGCAGCAGCGCCATCAGGCGCTCGTCGCGGGAGAGCCCGTCGAACAGCAGCGGCAGCAGGTATCGTACAAACAGCTTCAGCTCTTCGACTTCGCCGCTGGCGAGCACGTTGTTGGTACCGAGAAACTGCGCCGAGCGCGCGTCGTAGGCGCGCAGGCCCCAGCGTCGGCGGGCTTCATCGCCGTGGAAAGCTCTAAAGAACTCGATCCGTACCCAGGCGCTGCTTTCGTTTTCCAGCGCGAAGTTCAGCCGCTCGTTCACCCGCGCGTCGGGTTTGCACTGAGCCAGGCCCGCGTGCGCGATGGCGAGGTCGCGGGCGCGGCCCTCTTTAACCGCGTGGCGGATGCGGCCGATGCGGGTGTCGATATCCTGCTCGCTGTGCTCAACGGGCTCCGGCTCATCAGGCTTGTCGGGGACCGGCGCGGGCTCCTGATTGGCAGGTGTGGGCTCGGGCTCATTGTTGACTGGCTGCGGAGTGTTGAGCGGCCGGCCGCGCCCGCTGAGCGCGGGCACCTGGGGCCCCTGGTTTGCGGGCTCCGCCGACGCAGGCGAAAGCACCATCCACGCGCCGACAGCGGCTGCGCCAAGCAATGGCACAGTCAGCAACACGATCAGCCACCAAAGGCGGCGAGGTTGGGCCTCATTCTCCATCTCTTCATTAAACGCTTGAGCGGTGGGTTCGTTAGAGCCCATTCACTGTTGGAACGCTGCGACTTGTCCTGGCTTGGAGCTTGGAGGCGGGAGCAAAAGCAGTTGCGTTTTGGCTCGCGCCTCCCGCCTCCAAGCTTTGCTCAATGATTGGGGCTCGCGCTACTGTTCAGCGCAGCAGGTGCTGGGCTGGACCGTCGCCGAGCAGCTTGACCGGGTCCAGCACCACGGGGCCTACGCTGACGCGGTAGGCCTCGGCGTAGCGCGTGGCGCAGCGCAGGCCGAGAAACGCGTTGGTCGCGAGGAACTGGTCGATGAACCCGGGCTTGCTCATGCGCGTCAGCGGCTTGCCGTTCTCTTCTACTACCGTCTGGAACTGGCTGGCGTAGGCGAGGATCGCCTCCTGCTTGGTCTCGATCACGCTGCTGATGTCCACGTAGAAGCTCGGCTCGAAGTACTGGGAGTAGCGCGCGTGCACTAGGCGGTGCGTGCGGTGCTCGGGCAGGTCGGTCTTGTACCCGCGCAGTCCCGCGAAATGCACAGCTTTGCGGGTAAGACGGGCGGCGGCTTCGTGGTCGGGGTGGTGGCAGGTGAACCACGGCGCCAGCACGATCTTCGGCTTCAGCCGCCGAATCCAGTCGGCGACGACGCGCACGCTTTCGTTGCCGTCATCGACGAAGCCATCCTGCAACCCGGCGAACGCGATCTCGGCGCAACCGAGGATCTTCGCGGCGTTGCGCGCCTCAACCTCGCGGGTTTCAGCCGTGCCGTGTGTTCCCATCTCGCCGCGTGTGAGGTGCAGAATACCTGTACGGTGGCCCTGCTTGGAGGCGAGCGCGATCCATCCGCCGGAGGTCATCTCGGCGTCGTCCGGGTGTGCCCCGACGACCAGCAGGTCCAGCGGCTCAGCCATGGCGAGTTCCTTGCGCTGCAACATTTCTACGTATAACGAATCCGCGCGCGGAAGTCTGCTACCACGCCAGCACGGGCGCCAGCCGCCGCAGCGCGCCCGGGATGCGGGTGCCGAACCAGCACAGGTCCTGCCCGTCGCAGATGCGAAAGCGATCGGCGGGCAGCGCGGGCAGCTTTTCGCGCCAGAACTGAAGGTGCGTCGGCTTGAACGGAAACGGCTCGTCCGGAAACAGCAGGATGTCGGGCTTGAGCGCGATCACCTTTTCGGCATCGACTTCGGGGTAGCGATCGGTGGTGGTCTTGAGCAGGTGGACGCCGCCCAGAGTTTCGATCACGTCGCCCATGTAGGTGTCGCCGCCCACGACCATCCACGGGTCGCGCCAGACAAAGGCGACCACGCGCGGACGCGTGTACGGGCGCGGCGACTTGCGGTGCGCGTTGGCTTCATCCAGTTCGCGAGCGCGCTCGCGGGCGGCCACCACCTCGCGCACACCGTCGCGCACAATCGCGTCGGCCTTGTCTTCCACCTGGAAGATCCGCCCCAATGTGGAGACATACGCGAGTCCTTCTTCCACCGTGGTCGGCTGTGCGACGTGCACGGTCAAGCCCTGCTCGCGCAGGTGCAGGATGTCCTCGCGGCGGTTCTCTTCTTTGTTGGCGAGGACGAGGTCGGGATTCAGCGCGAGGATCTTGTCCAGCTTCGGGTTCTTGGTGCCGCCGACGATCTCGATCGCCTTGACGTCAGGCTCTGGCGATACGCAGAACGTCGTGCGCCCTACCAGCTTGGCGCCCACGCCGAGCCCGAACAGCGACTCGGTCACGCTGGGCACAAGACTGACCACCCGCCGCACCGGCTGCGGGATGTCGATTTCGGTGAATGTCAGGTCGGTGATCTTCATAGGCCACAGGTTAACGCCGATCGTGCCGCGGAAATCCACCCCATAAGAAAACCGGCCCGCCGGGGCGGGCCGGTTGGTATTGCTTGTCTCTAGGACAGGATCATTTCCGCTGCTGTCGGCGCCTGGATCACGCCCGCCATATCCACGGTCTGCGGGGCCAGGAAGATGCCGTTGCCGTCCTTGGTGTCGTCCCACAGGTAGATGCGCCAGGTGCCAGCCGACGGCTCACCCGAGAAGAAGAACCCGTTGCCCAGGTCCGGCGCAGCCGAATCGAGGTCAAACGAGAAGGTGGTGTAGACGTCGCCGGTGGTGCCGGGCGCGCTCGCAAACGCCGAGTCATCTGACAGCTCAAACAGCAGCCAACCGCCCGACGGCGACGTGATGCACACGTTGACGTTATCCGTCGAGGCGTCGCCGAACAGGCGCAGCGTAAAGGTGAAGCGCATGC
>CAZNBU010000292.1:0-5002 GCA_964571035.1 uncultured Planctomycetaceae bacterium
ATTGTCGCTATCCCACCAGAGCTGCGCGTTCAACAAGTCGGTGGACTCATCGGCGGTACCCAGGCCGTTGACGTTGATGCTGCCCGGCTTGTCGTCCGGCCCGTTGGGATAGCCGACAGTAAACACCTGGCAGATGCCGGTGAAGGTAAGGAAGACCGTCTCCGGAGCGCTCGGGCTGGAATCCGTGAACACAAAGCTGGGGGTGTCGATCACAATGCCAGCCATCGTCGGGCCCGTCGGCACGTTCTTGATGACCGAGCCAGGGACGGAGATGTCGGCAACATTGAAGCTGAACGTCTGGCCCGGAAGCGCGACTCCTGCAAGCTTTGCCACGATGAAATAGGTGCGCGTCTCTGATACGGCAAAAGCCTGTTCGCTCGTGGCCACCACGAAGTTGATCGTGCCGTCGTCAGCCGTGAAGTTGTCGGGCCCGGCAACGGGGAAGTCGCTCGGGTCGTAGCTTCCGGGCGACGCCCCGGCCGGGTCATCCCGGAAGATGTTCACTTCGGTGAATGCGGCGGAGTCATCGCCCGTGCCCGTAGCGGCGATGTCGATGCCGGTGAGGATGGAGCCTGCAATCGGGTTCGATGCAATCGAGAAAGATCCGACTTCAATCCCCGCGGCGCCTGGACCCTGGCTGTTGGAATAAGCTGTGACGGGCGTGCCGGCATTCGGGGCCACGGTCAGCGTCGGGCCGGGGAACTGCGAGGTGAAGTAGATCGTCCCGCTCCATTCACGGTTGGCAATGCCACCGGTGAAGGGGCCCGTGGACGCGCGCCAGGGTGGGGCTATGAGCAGGTCCGGGTGGCTGTACCCGGTTGTAGACACGGAACTGTTGTACTGCGGGGAGGTCTGCGGCGAGCCGATCCCGATGCCGTAGGTAGAATTGGGCGGTATCACCAGTGGTGTGTTGAGGACGACCTTGACATAGCTCGCTACGGGCGGCGCGACGTTGACGGTGTCGTGCAGAGTCCAAGCCCCCGGGTTGAGTTCAGACCCCACCCAAGTGCCTACCTTGTAATAGACGGTAATCGTGGTTGGCGTTCCAACCGTGCGGTGATCGAACTCCAGGATGGTCACTTCCTTGGCGTTGGTCACCAGGTCGAACAGCATGTGCGTGCCGTTCGATGTCGAGGTGCTGGCCGTCAATTGCGTCGAGACATTCTGCAACTGAGCAACCAGCCCAGCGGACAAACACGCCATAAGCCCCATAACAGCAAGCATGCTCCGAGTCATAACTCGTCCTCCGTGTTGCGCGCTCACGCCCCCGGTCCGATTGCCGGTCCAGGCGTCTACGGCGCAAGGTATTACCCCAGCCTGTGGTGATTGGCTGAATGCTAGCTGTTTCGGTCGAATCTGGTCAATACAAATGTGGCAGGGAACGCAACCGGCCCGCCTTGTGGCGGGCCGGAGTTTATATCTTCAGGTCGGTAGCGTCGGTCAGGCAAAGCGCCGGCGGATTGCAACGGCTACCAGCAGACCCGCGACCACAAGCAGCACCGGCCACGCCGGGGCGCCGCCGAACGAGCAGCCACTTTCATCCGCTTTGGGAGGATCATTGTCCTTCGGGGCGCCGTACGAGAACGCGATAGCCAAGGTTTGGGGCGGCAGGTTGCCGCTGTGGATGACAATCGGCAGGTTCGCGCCGACGCCCGGGGGAACCGACAGCCCGGTCACCTGGGTGCCACCCGCGATCGCCGGTGTGCCTGGGCACACCGTGCCGCCGATGATCACCGTGAACGGCATCATGAACCCGCTGCCGGTGATTGTGATCGGCTGCGTGCCCGACTGCTGTGCAGTTGCAGGATCGAAATTGGTGACATTGAACTCGATGGCCCCGACAGCGACGCCGGTCGGCGCCGGCATGCCGACCGTAGCCGGGATTGTGGCGCTGACGTCGGTGCTGGGATCGTTGATCGAGACGACGAACGTCTCGGGTGTGGCTGCGATGCCCTGGCCTGCGGTCGCGGTCAGGCGGATCACCACCCACAGGTCGGCGATTTCGCCGGTGGCCAGTAGCAGGGTGAAGCTGGTTGTCACGATGGGTGACGCACCGCCTGTTTCGTCGAGAAGCATGTCGTCCGTGGCGGAGTACACGCCGTCTCCGTTGTCGCGGTAGACCGCGACGCCGGTCGAGGCGTTCACGTCGCTGCTCCAGTCGCCTGTGCCGCTTGTGGTGAAGGTGATGCCGTTGACCGTGGCTCCCCCGTTCAGTGCGTTGACCCGGAACGCTGCTGCCACAAGCTCACCAGCCGCGCCTGCCGCGTGGGTGGCGGGCGCCGGCTGCTCCGGTGCGTTGCTTACGCCCAGCACCGGCGTATCGATGATCAGCGCGGTGCTCGCCGGCGTCGGGAAGTCCTGCAACTGACCGCCGGGCGGCTGAAGGCTGATGCCAAGGTCGGTCAGTCTGGCTCCGAAGGTATCATTGGTGGCTGCAGTGCCGGACAGATCCGCCGCCAGGAAGAACCGACGTTCGGTGCCTCCCAGCAGGTCGGTCAGGATGAGCGTGAACTCGGCTTGGTTAGCCACAAAACCGCCGAGCGCCGGGGCTGCAAGCGTGTCGCCCGGGTCCCACCCGGCGGGCGCCGAGTCTTCGTACAGGGACAGGTTTGTGTAACCCGCGTTGTGGTTGCCGGTGCCGCCCGCGTTGAAGATCAACGAAGTCACCCCCCAGTCGCCGCCGGGCAGCGCGCGGAGCGTAACGTCAGCCAGAAGCTGGTTGGCTGCGTCGCTGCGGACCGTTGCCGGGGCGGTCGGCCCGTTCATGACGCCAAAGATGATGGCGGCGCTGACCTCAAGCCCCGCAGTGCCGCTCAAGCTGGGTGAAGGCAACCCGACTGCGGTGCCGCCGAGGGGTGCCGCGCCCATGGCGCTGACGTAGCACTGGAACGTTTCCTGGTCATCGGCGTTAGCGTTGAGTTCGTACACAACAAAGAACCGTCGCGTCTGGCCGGCTTGAAAGTTCGGCAACGATGACAGGTCAAACACGACGCTGCCGTTGTCGAGGGTGAACGACTGCGAGTTGATCATGGTGTCTGCGGCGTCGTTGAACGCGGCGTCATTGTCGCTGTCCCACCACAACTGAACGCTGACCAGGTCGGTCGATTCGTCCGCGGTGCCGAGGCTGTTGACCGTCAGCGAAGCCGGCTTGTCGTCGGGGCCGCTGGGGTAGCCGATCGTGAATGTCTGGCACACCTCGGCGAACGTCAGGAAAACTGTTTCAACCGTTGTCAGGCTGGTGTCGGTGAACACAAACTGCGGTGTGTCCACGGTCAAGCCGACCATCGTCGAGTTCGGTGGCACGTTTTTCAGCCCGGTCGTCACAGAGATATCCGAAACCGTGAAGCTGAATGTCTGGCCCGGGGTCGCGTTGCCTGCGAGCTTGGTGACCACAAAATAGGTACGCGTTTCACTCAGGTTGAATGCCTGCTCAGCCGTCTGCACCGTGAACGTGATGGTCCCGTCATCTGTTGCAAATACGGACGGTGTTCCGATCAGCACGTCGCCGGTGTCGAAGGCACCGGGATTGGTGCCCGAGGAATCATCCCGGTACAGACTGACTTCCGTGAACGCTGTTGAGTCGTTGCCGGTCCCGCTGGCCTGGATGTCGATCGCCGCGATCTGGCTGTTCGGCGACTGGCTGTTCGACGCGATCGTGAACATGCCCGCCTCGCGACCGTTGCCGCCAGGCCCCTGGTCGTTGGCGAACACGGTTTGTGTTGTGCCCGCGGTGGCCGAGACCGCGAGCTGGGGGCCGAGGAACAGCTCCTGGGACATGTTGTTGCTGATTTCGGTGGCGGTTCGGGCCGTCAACCAGAACCGGAACTCGTCCAGGTCGCCCTTGAGGTAGGACGTGTCCGTCGGTGTGCGGCCGCCAATGACAAAGTTTGGCGCACTCGGCGCTGCGGTGCCGCCAATGGTGCGATCCAGCGTTCCGTTCAAGTAGACCAGGCCTTGTGGCACGGTAGCGTCATACACGAACGCCACGTGGTTCCACTGCCCGTTCGCCAGCGTCGTGGCAAGTGTGCTGAAGTCGTTGATGGGGATCGTCCCGCCGACCGAAAAGAGGTAGCAACGGCCGTTTCCGATCCAGCAACGCAGAGTGCCCGAGCCGTCACCGAAGATGTAATGCGTGTTTACTGACGTCCGGACCCAGAACTCAATCGTCCAAGACTGCGTGGTCGGCATGGCGGGGAACGTCCAACCGGTGCTGAAGATCGAGGACGGCGACGTGAACGTCATTGCGGACGCGCCAAGCCTTCCCGGCGTCACCCACACCGGCAACCCGCTCGCGAAGTTGACCGTTGGGTTGCCTACACCCGGGTTGGCGGTGTTTGCGGTGCTGTTGCCGGATGCTTCGTTGAACCGGTAGTACAGGTTCTCGGGCACCTGCTGGGCATGCAGCTCTGCGCCCGGCGCAAACACGGTGGCGACCATCAAGGTGGCCAGCAAACCCAAAAGAGACTGTTTCACGTACATTCTGATTCCTCACTCAATTCACGTCGGCTGCAACAATAAACTTCCGGGCCGCTTATCCTATCAACGGTCTGACAAACGAGTAGTAAAGGTGAGGACCCTGTCAGCACGCGAACGGCGGCGGTGCTGCATAAACCACGTGGCTCGCCCAGGGGCGAGCCAAGCAGTTTCGATCATCGGAACTGAATCAGGTACTTCTGCGCCTGCGCAGCGCGAGGGCTGCGAGCAGGGCCAGCATTGCCAGCATCGCCGGCAACACAGACGAGGTGCCGGTGGAGCAGCTTCCACCTTCGTCGTTGCTGGAGCCGCCGGTGTCTTTGGGTGCGGTGTAGGTGAAGGTTTGGGTTAGGGTCTGCGGTGGCAGGTCGCCGCTTTGCACCACGATCGGCAGGGTGTCGCCGAACCCCGGCGGGATGGTCAGGCCGGTTACCTGCGTGCCGCCTGCGATCACCGCTGTGCCCAGACACGGCGTGCCGCCGATCGTTACGGTGAACGGCGCCATGAACCCGCTGCCGCTGATGATCAG
>CAZNBU010000293.1:0-5000 GCA_964571035.1 uncultured Planctomycetaceae bacterium
CGCCGGAGGGACGCGACGAGAGTTCCGGGTACTCACAGGTAGTCTGGGGCAAACTGCCGGACGCGAAGGAGCGAAGGTAGCGAAGAACGCGAAGTCCTGCAGACGGCAGCGAAGCCAGTAGCAGGTCTTCGCGCCCTTCGCCCACTTCGCACCTTCGCGTTAAGTAGTTTGAACCGCGTGGGGTATAGTCCAATTGAGGCAAAGGCGAGCTTTCCACCGGCATTTCACCGCTTTCAACCCTTGCCCCTGACGCCTAGCCTTTGGCTTCGGACACCATGCGCATTGCCGCCGACATCCGGGAGATCTTTGCCTACCGCGAGTTGATCGTGGCGCTGGCCATGCGCGAAGTGCGTGTGCGCTACAAGCACTCGCTGCTGGGTGTCGGTTGGGCGCTGGCGTTGCCGCTTTCGTTGATGCTGGTGTTCACGTTCGTGTTTTCGCGCGTCGCCGTGGTGGACACCGGCGACATCCCTTACCCGATCTTCGCCTATCTCGGCCTGCTGCCGTGGCAGTTGCACGCCAACATCATCACCCAGGGCGCGCGCAGTCTTTCCGACAATCGCCCGCTGGTCACGAAGGTCTACTTCGCGCGCGAAGTGCTGCCGCTGTCGGTTGTGTTGTCGTCGCTGGTGGATTTTGCGGTGGCGTCCACGGTGCTGGCTGGGCTGATGATCTGGTTCGGCATCACGCCCGGCGTCGGGTTGGCGCTCGTGCCGCTTGTCCTGATCGTGCAGGTCGCCTTTGGCGCCGGGTGCGCGCTGCTGTTGTCGGCTGCGAACCTGCTCTACCGCGACGTGCAGTACATCCTGCAGGTGGGCGTCACATTGTGGATGTTCGCCAGCTCGGTGGTCTACCCGATCCCAGGCGACGGTGCGTGGCGCTGGGTGGTGCTGCTGAACCCGATGACGCCGATCCTGGATGCTTACCGCTCGCTGATTGTCGGCGGAGAAGCCTACCTTGCTCCTGAGTTCGGCGTGGCCGCCGCGCTCAGCCTGTTGACGCTGTTCGCCACCTGGCGCTGGTTTCGCCGCGTAGAAGGCACGTTCGGGGAGCTGGCATGAGCGAGCCCGCAATCCGACTCAGCGGTGTCTGGAAGCGCTTCCGGCGCGGGTACCACGTCAAGACGCTCGCCGAGCTGCTGTTCACGCTGCCCAAGCGTCTGACCGAGAAACGAGTCGACGGCCTGCGTCCCTACGAGTTCTGGGCGCTGCGCGATGTTTCGCTGGATGTCGCGCGCGGTGAGTGCATCGGCATCCTTGGCCCCAACGGCGCGGGCAAGTCCACCACGTTGAAGCTGCTGTTCAACATCCTGCGCCCCGAACGCGGCGAGGTGCGCGTCGCCGGGCGCGTGGGCGGGCTCATCGAGCTGGGTGCGGGGTTTCACCCGTACCTCAGCGGGCGCGAAAACGTGTTCATTAACGGGTCGATCCTCGGCATGCGCCAAGCCGAGATCCGCCGCAAGTACGACAGCATCGTCGAGTTCGCCGGGCTGCACGAGTTCATGGATATGCCGGTCAAGAACTACAGCAGCGGCATGTTCGCGCGGCTGGCGTTTGCCGTAGCCGCGCACGCCGAAACCGAAGTGCTGCTGGTGGATGAAGTGCTGGCCGTGGGCGACACGGCGTTCCAGCTCAAGTGCTTCGACTGGATGGCGCGGCGGCGCAAGGAAGGCGGCACGGTTGTGCTGGTCAGCCACGAGATGAACAACATGCGCGGGTGCGACCGCTGCGTCTACTTGCGCGACGGCGGCATCCAGGCGCTGGGCGAGCCTGGCGGCGTGATCGAGAAGTACCTCGCGGATACCGGTGACAAGCGCGATCCCCGTGCAGAAGACATCGGGTTCATCGCCGGCGCGGACGGCCAGCCCCGCGCGGAAGTTACGGGCGTCGAGTGGCTGGATGTTGCGGGCGCGCCTCTGAAGACGTTTGAGCCGGGCGCGGCGGCCACGGTCCGCTTTCAGTATCTGGCGCGCGAGCCGGTGGCGCACCCGATCTTTGCCCTGACGCTGTTCCACGACGACGCGCGGTTTGCGCTGCAATCGCCGAAGCAGTACCTCGTGCACCTGTACAGCGGCGATGCGTTTGCCGGCACCACGCTGGAAGGCAGCGGCGTGGTGGAGGTGGACGTCGAGGCGGTCCACCTGCCGGTCGGCAGCTACCGCGCCAAGGCGTACCTGTTTGAGGGCGGGCGGCTTAGCCCGCTGTACGTGCGCGACGGCGTCGCGCGCATCGAGTGTGTGCGGCCTGAATTCAGTGACGGCCGCGCGCTGGTTGATCTGCGGCAGAGCTGGCGCGCGTCGGCCCCGGTAGAGAACAAATGAGCAAGCGCCTGCTGGTGATCACCGAAGAACTGCCCGCCGAGTTGCGGCAAGCCGGCGCGGACGGCGCAGCCAAGGGCGCGTACTACAACCCCGACGGGTACTTTGGCGCCGTGACCCTGATCGACTGGGGCCGCGGCGGCGACTGGCCCGAGTTGCCTCATCCGGTTCTGCACCTGCCGCCGGATGCCGCCATGCAGTCGTGGTTGGAAGCGGTTCAGTCGGCTGATTTCGCCGCGCTGATGGGCGACGAGCTTACGGCGGGGTGGCCGGGCGTGCCCGCGGCGTGGACGAAGGCGATCCGCGAGTTCAACCCGACGGCGATCCGCGCCTACGGCGTGCGCTGGAGCGGGTGGGTGGCGCAGAAGCTCGGAGAAGCGCTCGGCGTGCCGGTTCTGTGCAGCGTCCACAACGTGATCGGCCTGGCGACACCCGTATTGAAGGCCGCGCCGCTGCTGATGGCGGTCAGTGATGAAGTGGCGGCTGCGTGCATAGAAGTGGGCGCAGACCCCGCCGCCATCGTGACCGTGCACAACCGAGTGGACCGGGCGGTTTTCGCGCCTGAGGGCGAAGCAGCCAGCGGACCGGATGGCTCGCCCAGGTTGCTCAGTGTGGCGCGCGATGTGCCGCAGAAGAATCTCGACCGGCTGATTGAGGCCTGCACGTTGGCGCAGAAGCACCACACGAACCTGCGGCTCGTCCATGTCGGGCGCAGCGACCGGGACTGGTCAAAGTGGCCGTTCGCCACGCACATCGACCGCGTGCCGAACCGCGAGCTCCCCGCGTGGATGCGCTGGGCCGACGCACTGGTTCTGCCCAGCCTGTGGGAAGGGTTCGGTACCGTCATCGTTGAAGCCCTGGCGTGCGGCACGCCGGTCGTGACCAGCAACCGCGGGTGCATGAAAGAATTGGTGATCGACCGCTGGGACGGGCTTCACTGCGATCCCGAGAGTGTGCAGGACATCGCGCGCGCCATCTACGAAATCGCGGACCCAACTGTGCAGGTGCGACTGGCGGCGCCCGCGCGCACGGCGACTGAGCCTTACTCGATCGAAGCCATCGGCCGGCGCGAAGCCGCGCTCTATCGCTGGATGCTGGAGGATGCGCGCCCGCGCATCACCGTCGTCACGCCGACCTTCAACCGGGAGTCTTACGTCGAAGCGGCTGTGCACAGCGTGCTGGACCAAGGCTATCGGCCACTCAACATGGTTGTGGTCAACGACGGCAGCAGTGACGGCACGCAGGACCTGCTGGATCGGCTGAAAGGTGACTATGGCGACCGCCTTGTCGTGGTACAGCAGGAGAACACCGGCCTTCCGGGTGCCCTGAACGCGGGGTTCGCGGCGGCCACCGGCGACCTGCTCGCGTTTTCCGCCGACGACGACTACCACAAACCGGGCGCGCTGGAGGCGATGGCGCGCGAGCTCGCGCTGGACCCGGCGCTCGGGATGGTCTTTGCCGACTACGAATGGGTGCTGTCGGACGGAACCCGCAGAGTCGTCGAAACCGGGCCCATCGAGGAACTCGCACAACGCAACGTCATCGGGCTGTGCGCGCTGTTCACCCGCGACGCGTTCAAGCGTACCGGCAACTTTGACACCGGGTTCCACCTTGCCGAGGACTACGAGTTCTGGGTACGCATGTCGCGCGCCACGCGTATGAAGCGCTTGCGCCGCGTGCTGTACGAGATTCGCGATCACCCCGGCACGCTGACCGTGCGCCGCCCGGGCGAAGTGCAGGAGATGACGATGCGTGTGCAGCACACGCATTTCGGCGCACCGCGCGACGAAGCGGCCCACGTGCAGCAGCTCGCGCGCCTGGCCGGCGCCTACAAAGCGCAGGGCCTGGCATGGAGGAGTCTTGGCGCAAGCTGGAAACTGATCCGCTACCGCCCAGCCGCTCGCGCAGGTTGGTGGGCGCTGCTGCGGGCGTTGACGCCGGCGCCTCTGCTGCGGGTAACGCGCCGCCTGCGCGGCCTTCGCACGGAGAACTCGTGACCGCACCGGCTGCCAAGATGCGCATGAGCGTCGAAACGAAGCAACGCCCAAGGGTGCTGTGGATCGGGCGCATGCAGTTCAGCAACGACGTGCGCGTGCGGGAAACTGAGCTTGCACGGCACATCGTAGAGCACGCAGATTTGTTCGCGCTGGACCGGACCGACGCGATGCCGCGCACACCACAGGGGCTGATGGGCAAGGTGCGCATGCGCGCCCGGCTTTGGAACGCAGCCACGCGGGTGCTTGAGCAAGGCCCGATCACCCGCTTTCGCATGCGCGTGGCAGGCGCGACGGGGCCGTTCTTCAATCGCCAGGCAGCCGACTTCAACAACCGCAGGCTTCAGGGTGCGGTGAAGCGCTTCGCGTGCACGCACGTGTTTCTCAGCAGCCCGTTTTTCTTTCTGCCGCCGCCACGTGAGCAACGCGACTATCACGTTCACTTCGATCTGGTGGATAATTTTCACGATGAGTGGCCCAAGGGCATTACCGGTAACTCGCGCCGCAAGTTTGTGCGCGAAGCGATGAGCAACTGCGACACCCTGTCCGGGTCAAGCCTCAGCCTGTGCGACCATGCCGAGCGACTGACCGGCCGCAAGGCGGTCTACGCGCCCAACGGCGCGCCGGTCGAGCGCTTTGAGCGCTTCACCGAGGCAGACGGCAGGGCGATCCGCGCGCGGGTTGGATTG
>CAZNBU010000294.1:0-4996 GCA_964571035.1 uncultured Planctomycetaceae bacterium
TGTCTTCTCTGCGCTGACTTTTTGCGCGAAGCAGGGTCTGGAAAACAATGCACTAAGGGAAAACGCCGCCAGTGCGACGGCCAAGCCCGCGCTCAGGAGTCGTTGATCCATGACTCGCTCCGGTATGCGACCCCTATGCTCGAGGCAAAGGGTGATCTACCAAAAATTTCTGGTCCAGCACTTTGTGTGAACCGAAGATTTCAAACCACCGGTAGGCGCGTCTGTCCTGCGTGTGACCCCAAACGGACTCGCCGTTTCGGTCCACACTCTCCAAGCACAGGTGCCCTCGCCCATACGTAGATTGCTCCCGGCCGCTGTATCGAATGCACCCTGACGCGTTGTCGTCGAGCCATACGCCGCCGTACGTAACTTCAATGGCAAACTCAGGTTGGTACAGGCACAGTTTTCCCTTCTCTAGCTCCACCTCAACCGTTATTCGCCCTCCAAGCACTACAGTCTCGCCATTGTTAACAAATCGCCGACCATTCCGCGTAAAGCCGATTGCGCCTTCCTTGTACTGTGACGACTTCGTCACCTCCTTCACCACGCCAATATCCTGCGGAACTGGAGGCGTTCCCCTGAGTGGTTCAAGGTTGTCCTCACTTGTCCCAGGTGAGTCGACCCAGCAGAGAAACTTCTTTCCGTTCACGGTGTACCGGTCGGTGCCTAGCCGCTGTCCATTATCTATCCCTATTGCTCCACCCATTTGCGATAGATTTGCTACAGGGTTGTTCAGTCTGCCGCGCGCATCCCGATGGTTGTCATCAACCCAAGTGGATCCCTGCAATTTCCACTGCTGGTAGCTAATGAATTCGCTGTTTGCAGGAATGCCGAAGGACGCCCGCCAAGCGTACATGCAACCCCGGATTCTCGGTCGCCACTGGAACGAACCCGCCCATTGATCACCGCAAGGATTGCCGACCCCTTGCTGCGGCATAGTTTCATAGTCGTCTGTCAAGCGCCAAATTCCCAATCGAAGGAACCGCGCAGCGTAGTCCAAAGCAAACGTCCCGCTGTAGCAAGTGGTCGAAAGCCTAGCCTGAAGCTCCTTAATTTTTTTCCGATTACTTTCGTTGTCTGCCGCCTTGCTTAGCCGAAAAAGCTCCTGCTTGTCGGGCAAATCATACGGAAACACTGCATCCGAGCTAGGGAATGACACCACCGGTGCCAAGTTAACATTGTCGATCTTGGCCCAAGCACTTTGAGCGTTTGCTTTGAGCGTTTTTCGAATCCACGCCTGCCGCTTTACCGCCGCTTCAACAATGGCAAGCGTATGCCCGTCCACTTGCTCTACCTCGACCTCGTGCGCCAACTCACCGAAGTGTTTGTACTTTACACCCTCCGAGCAGAACTTCAGCATATCGAGTCTGGACTCTGGCGCAGACACGAAGCCGTTATTAGAGTAGTTTTCACGCCAATATGCAATTTCGGGAATCTCCATTCCGAGGCCTGTTCCAACCATTAGACCGAGGTTTACGTTACAGTCGGGCGCGGCTTGCAGCAACTGGCCACCGGGAATCGGCATTCCACCGCCGATGCTATTCGCCTCCGGCGGCACTACACTTGCAACGCTTATCATGGCAGGGACGTGCGGTGTCACTGCGGTCGCGCTGTCAATGTCGTCGACGACCGGCGGTGCGTCTTGTGGCCATCGTATGCGCACTTTGACTACGCATGTCGCCGCTTCTTCCTCCGGAGCCGTACCGGGCCATCTAACACGAATTCCGAATTGATCTTTTAGCCATTTGCCGGCGTTCGGGTCCGCCCCCTGCTGTAAGCGAAACTGAAACCTTGCGTACGTGTCGCATGGCGTTGGGATGCCGTCGGATAGCGTGGGCGTCCAGTTGTCGTTTGGTGTTGCGTTTCCGAAGATCTCACCCAAATCCACAAGCCTAAACTCAAGCACGTCCAAGCTGGGCGTTCCATCTGGGTTTACCGCCTCAATCAACCAGTTTGAGGGGTCTGGTGGCGTTGTCACCGCCTCACCTGCCGGTATCAGGATCAAGCGACCGTTGTAGGGAGGACCGCCTGGCTCCGGAAACTGAATCTCGGTGTAGGCGGGTGGTACGCGATCCTGCGGAGTCGAGGGCTCAAGATCGGGCTCGAACTTGAGGGCGGGCGCATCCCAAACGATCAGTTGGCACTGGCACTTCGAGTTCGGCATTTGCAGTTCCAGTCGGTCAACCCTGAGGCGAAAGCGCGGTTCCGCCAAGGCGACGGCCTCCCGGTTCGTCGCCTCCCGGTACTACGCCCGGCAGGAATGTGGCACCCGTTGCGCTTGCCGGCGCCGAGCTGTCGTGACCGCCGCCGGAAGCTACGCCTCCGCCGGGCCAGTCCCATGGATTGGGGCTCGCGAAGGGGAAGTCCGAGTGTTGACCGCCCCCTTCGGGCAGGCCGGGTGTTGGAATGGGGTCGGGTATCGGGATCGGCCCGGGCGGCAAGTCGTAGGGCCCGGTGCCCGGCCCTTGCACGGGATCGTCTACCGGATCGTCCGCGGGCGGTATGTCCTCGCCCTCCTCTGGGACCTCTGGTTCGGCGACAGGCGGCGCTTCCCAGGGGTTGCCTCCACCTCCGCCGCCTCCCCCACTCGTAGGGCTTCCCGGACAACTTGGCGGAATCGGCACCATCTGACCCGGGAACATTTGGTTCCACAGATACTGAGGGTAGGTTACCTCGTCCTGACCCGCCGGGAACGTGCCGTAGGGTGTGTACACAGAGCTTCCGGTTTTCGGCGAACGCGAAAGCAGCACCGTGCATGTTTGAGGGTAGCTCTGCGTCAAGTATGGCATTTCTCACCCTCGCCTAGTTAGCCCGCAATCCACCGATCAATCCTTCGTTGCACTCAACAGGCTCCAGGAATAGGAGTCCAAGTGTTTCCGATGTAAGTGCAAGGCCCGCGGGCACTGCTCTGTAAGCGTCGGTTGCGTGTGGCATTCTCTTGCAGGATTGTTTTCTGCTTTGTTCGCACCTGGGCTGCACGGGGCAGCGTGCTCATGTCCGGCAACGGCAGGTCAGACCCGACGCCGGTTACCACGATTTTCTGTCCGCCGCATCCGCAGGGCATGTTGGTCCTTGGTTTTCGCGTCTACTCGTCGCTGGCGCTACGGGCTCCTGCCTTTACTCCGGGGCGCTGAAGTTGTGGAGCACACTTAGCGCGCTTTCGGCACCTACGGCGACTCCGACCGGCCAAGTTACCCAGGTGGTTGCGATCGTGTTCGGCTCAGCTGCGCCGTCAGACCAGTCGCCCATGGTTGTGCGCTTGACGAACATGGTCCCTTTCAGCCTCTCCGGAACGATACCCGTTACCCCGCGTGTGGGGCCGGCTTTGCCATCGTCGCCAAGCACCATGAAGTACAGGCGCTGCAAGTCCGCCGCTTCATTGTCGGCGCCCTGTAGCTTGTCATTGACCAAGATCGGCGTGCCGTTGAAGGCGGGCGCGAATCCCGGCACCATCTGTCCGAGCGCGGGATCGTACCACTGCCATGGAACCAGCGGCGGCTCGTACCCGTTCGCGCGACAAAGTTTGTTGTACCACAGAAGGATGCGCGTGGTGGCCATGATGACCGTCGGTCGCCCGTCGTTGACGCGTACCTTGTGGTAGGCGTCATCCATCGCGTCGAGCGTCAGCTGCGCCGTGCCCAAGTCAGTCACGATGCCGTTGCCAGGCAACACCGTGTCAAGCCACGCGAAGAAGCCGTACAGTGCCGCTCGCAAAGCTAGGGCGTATTCGGCGGGATCGGATTCGTGGTAGCGGTCCAGGTCGGCGACGGTGATCTTGTAGACCGATATGAATTCGTTCAGGCCGAATGCAATGTCCTCAGCGCTGCCCGAGTTGTCACCGGCCGAAGACCCGTCGTTGACGATGGCGGCGTCGCCGAGCGGCTCTGTCCGGCGCGCGTATCGGATCGAGTCGCCGTCGATGCCGAGGAACGGCATGACGCGGGCGATTTGAAGGATCGTCGGATCGTTTTCGATCAACCACCGCGCGGTGGGGTGGTTCATCAAAAGGTTGGCATTGCCGAACGCCATGGCATCCCCTCGGGTCAGATGTGGGACGACAGGGTATCCACCCTGTGTCACACGCCCCCCCCCCTGTTTTGTCACGTTTCAATCATTTCTGGGGAACGGATGTGACAGCTAAGTCGAATCCAATTGCCTACGCGCACGCGGTTGCGTGCTTGCTGGGAGCGCGGACGTCCCGTCCGCAGGTAGTTGTTGCCGGTCCCCCGCCCTTTCGGGCGGGGTTTAGGCTCTGGTGTTGAAGTTGGGGTTCCCTGGACCCGGTATGATTTTGGCTAGCTTTTCTGGTTTGTTGTGCTCGGTCGTTGCCCCTTGGGAGCGGTAGCTCTGGTTTGGACTACTCGTAGCGGACGGTTGTCCGCTGCCCCCGGCCTGCCGGTCGGGGCTCTTGCTTTCTGGTTCGCTGGTGCTGCCGCCCTTTTGGTTCGACGCGAGTTGGAGGGGGTCAGACCCCTTGGAGCCAGACCCCTGGGCCATGGCCTGTGCGAACTCGGTGAACTCGGCCATGTTTTTGGCTTGCTCGTGCATCAGGTTTAGTTGCTTCACCGTGTGGAACCACTGGTTTACGTTGGGGTCGTACTGGGCGTCGTGCTCGAGCGCCTTCCACAGCCTTTCGTCCATGCGCGGCGGCGGGATGGTGTAGTCGCGCTTGTCCATCCAGTGCGCGACCTTCTCGCTCCACTGGTCGAACAGCGCGTTGATCTCGGGCGTGGCGGCTGAGCGTGGTTCTTGCTGCTGCGCGTGCGCGACTTGTTTCAGAGTGTCGATGATGCTGTCGAGGGCGGACTTGCCGGGTGGGAGTTCGGGCAGGCCGTGCGGGTTTTCCTGCCATGAGCCTGTTGCACGGAAGGGGTCAGGCACTTTTTTGGACATACTGCCGTCCAAAAAAGAGCCAGACCCCTGAGGGCCAGACCCCTGGGCGCGATACCTCTGGTTTGAACTGCTTGTCGCGTAGCCGCGACCCCCGCCTTCGCCA
>CAZNBU010000295.1:0-4991 GCA_964571035.1 uncultured Planctomycetaceae bacterium
TGTGTTCTTCGATGCCGGTGGCGACGGCGAAGATGTTGGGGTCGAAGATGATGTCCTGCGGCGGGAAGCCTTGCTCGGTGAGCAACGCATACGCCCGCTTGCAAATGCTGACCTTGCGCTCGATGGTGTCGGCTTGCCCCTGCTCGTCGAAGGCCATCACCACGACCGCCGCGCCGTAATCGCGGCAGATGGCGGCTTGGCGCAGGAACTCCGCTTCGCCCTCCTTCATGCTGATCGAGTTGACGATGCACTTGCCCTGCACGCACTTGAGGCCGGTCTCGATCACGGGGAACTTGCTGCTGTCGAGCATGAACGGCACGCGCGCGATGTCGGGCTCAGCGGCGGCGAGGTTCAGAAAGCGCCGCATCGCCTCAGCCGAGTCGAGCATCCCCTCGTCCATGTTGATGTCGATCACCTGCGCGCCGTTTTCCACCTGCTGGCGCGCGACGTTCAGCGCTTCGTGGTAATCGCCGGCTTTGATCAGCTTGGCGAACGCGCGCGAGCCCGTGACATTGGTGCGCTCGCCGATGTTGCAGAACAGGCTGCCGGGGCCGATGGTGAACGGCTCCATGCCGGAGAGTCGCAAGCGCATGTCGCGCGGCTTCGGCTGTCGGGGCTCAACGCCGCGCACAGCCTCGGCGATGGCGCGCACGTGATCGGGCGTCGTGCCGCAGCAACCGCCGACGATGTTGACGTACCCGCGGCGGGCGAAGTCGCCGAGGATGTCACCCATGTATTCGGGCGTGTCGTCGTACCCGCCCATCGCGTTGGGCAACCCCGCGTTGGGGTAGATGCTGGTGAAGTGGTGCGTGTTGTTGCTGATGGCTTCGATGTGCTCGCGCAGGTCCTCGGCGCCGAGCGCGCAGTTCAACCCGATCGTCAGCGCGTCGGCGTGTTCCACGGAGTGCAGGAACGCCTCGGCTGTCTGGCCGCTGAGTGTGCGGCCGGACTTGTCAGTGATCGTGCCGCTGACCATCAGCGGGATGCGCTTGCCGCGCTCGCGGAACAGGCGGCGCACGGCGTAGATCGCGGCTTTGCCGTTGAGCGTGTCGAAGATGGTCTCGATCAGCAGGATGTGCGCGCCGCCGTCCATCAACCCGCGCGCGCAGTCGTAGTAGGCGTCAGCAAGCTCGTCAAAGCTGACCTTGCGCCAACCGGGGTCGTTGACGTCGGGGCTGATGCTGGCGGTGACGTTGGTGGGTCCCATCGCGCCTGCTACAAAGCGCGGCGTGTCGGATTTGTAGGCGTCAACGGCTTCGCGTGCAATCTGCGCAGCCGCCTTGTTGATTTCGTACGAAAGCGCCTCGGTGCCGTAATCCTTCTGCGAGAAGTAGTTCGCGTTGAAGGTGTTGGTCTCGATGATGTCGGCGCCGGCGTCCAGGTACTGGCGGTGCAGGTCGCGCACGACCGACGGCTGCGTGAGGCACAGGATGTCGTTGTTGCCTTGCAGCGCGTGCGGGTGATCCCGAAAGCGCTCGCCGCGAAAATCGCCGTCGTCCAGCATCAGCCGCTGGATCAACGTGCCCATCGCCCCGTCCATGACGAGGATGCGCTGGGCCATCAGGTCTCGAAGCTGCTCTTCCACGGTCTCACCCTGCAACTTGAGCGGGTCAGGCACCTTTTGCTCCGCAAAAGGTGCCAGACCCGGTGGCAGGATACCAGCGCCCGGTGCGGGCGATACGTGGCGGGGTGTGAGGCTGGATGAACGGTTAGTGTTGGCGGTTGTCTTTGTTCTTTCTGCGGCTCTTGAGTGCTTCGCGCATTTCCTGCTGCTGCTCCATCGCTTTACCACTGTCGCGGAGCATCAGGAAGGTGCTGGCGCCCGAAATCAACGAGATCGCGGCGAAGTAGACCCAGAACTGCTGCCACCGATCACGCACGCCGGCGCCTCCACAGCAGCGGCAGCAGGGCGAACAACCCGAAACCCGCGCCCGGCGCCGCGACACAGGTGCTGTCGCCCGCGCTGGAGCCGTTCGATCCGTTCCCGGGCCCCGGCCCGCCGCCGGTTGAGGCAATCACGAACGGAGTGGACGTAGCGGTCGTCAACCCAGTGGCTGTGAACTCCAGCGTGTATGTGCCGGCCAGGTTGATCGCGAGATCGGTGAACGTCGCCACCCCCGCAGTCACCGTCAATGTACTGGCGCCCGAAAGCACCGCGCCGCCGGTGCCGGTGGCGATCGCCGCGCTTACCTGCGTGGTGTTGTCGGTCAGAAGCAGGTTCCCGCCCGCGTCCTCCACCGCGACCACCGGCTGCTGCGGAATCACGGCTCCCGCGTTGGCTGCGCCGGGCTGTGTCATCAACCGCAGCGCCACACCGGGACCGACCGTGATGTCGAACGGGTTGGACACCGCCAGTGTCAGCGCGCCCGAGGTAAACGTCAGCGTGTAGCCTGTGCCCGCAAGGTCGATCGACAGGTCGGTAAACGTTGCCACCCCCGCGACCGCAGCCACAGTCATCGTGCCAGACAGCGTCGCGCCCGCGGTGCCCGTGCCGGTGGTGATCGCCGCCTGCACGTTGCCCACGAAGTTGGTGTCGACAAACCCGCCGATGTTGCGCGCCTCAATCACAGGCTGTGAAGCCGGCGCCACGCCGCCCGTGGAGTTCCCCGGCTGCACGTCCACAGCCAGCAGGGTCGCGGCCGACGACTGGATGTCGAACGCAGCCGAAGACGCCGTGGTCAGCGCGCCGCTGGAAAACACCAGTGTGTAGCCGGTGCCCGCAAGGTCGATCGACAGGTCCGTGAACGTCGCCACGCCCGCAACCGCCATCACCGAAAGCGTGCCGAACAGGCCCGCGCCCGGCGTGCCGGTGGTCGGCGTGATGCCCGCGGTGACCATGCCGGTGAAGTTGGGGTCCAGCACGCCGGCTGCGCTGCGCGCCTCGATCACCGGCTGTGGCGCAAGCGGCAGGTTTTCAATCGCGCCGCCCGGCTGCAAGGTGACGACAAGCTGCGTCGCCGGCGCCGCCGTCACGTTGAACGCCGCGCTGCGGGCCTGCGCGAGCGTTGCGTTGCTGAAGGTCAGCTCGTACCCGCTGCCCGCCAGGTCCACACCCAACCCCGCGAACGTCGCGACGCCGGCCACCGCGTTGATCGATGCGGTGCCGGTCAGCGCGGCGCCCGGCGTGCCGGTGCCGGTTGCAATCGCGGCCGTGACCTGGCCCGTAAAGCTGGCGTCGAGCTGCCCACCCGCGTCGCGCGCCTGCACAATCGGCTGGGCCGCCAGCGCCATGCCCGCCACGCCGTTGCCCGGCTGTGTGGTGACGACAAGCTGTGTCGCGGGCCCGGGGCCGGGGGTCGCCAACCCCGCTACCACAATGCTGTACGGGTTTTCGTCGGCGTCGTTGTTGTTGATCGCAAAGATAAACCCGAACTGCTGCCCAAGCGCGTTGGGTGTAATGCTCAAGGTGACCGACGTGCTGCCGTTGACGGCAACGGTGCCAGCCGGCGGTGTCGTGACACTCGCGGAGCAGTTGAACAGTGACGAACTGACGACGAACGCGGAAGAGATGCTGAGTGGCGATACGCCGCTGTTGTGGATGGTCCAGGTAACGCTGCTCGCGAAGTTCACCTGCAAACCACCGACCACGTCGGTGCTGCCCAACGGCTTGGAGATGCTGTAGCGGCGCAGGTCCATCTCGGCGGTGCTGGGCGCGACAATGGTCTGATCATTGCCGGCGAAGGGTGTGTGCGAGGTGCTGGTGGCGGTGGTGGTCACCGACGTCAGCTCAATGCGGTAGCGGTTGCCGACCTGCGAGCCGACCTCAATGTCTACAGCAATCATCCAGATCGCGAATGTGCTGGCGGTAGCAGCCGGGATCGCCTGGCTGAACCCGGACAGGGTGACAGGGAAGGTCGGCGAGACGGCGGTCGCCGCCACCGTGTCGCTGGCGCTGACCGCGAAGTTCATGTCGTCATCGCGGATCAACCGGACGCGCACAGTGTCCGTTGCGCCGGCCGCCTGCGACGGGGCAACGTTCGAGATTGTGCAACCGGTGAAGTTCACCGCGGTGGTGCCGGCTGTCTGCCCGACAAGAAACCCGAGCGTGACGACGTTGGTCTGCCCCTGCGACACGTTGTTCGCGGGCGACTGCAAACCGGCGCCAAGGGTGACTGCGCCGGTCTGGGCGGCAAGCGAGGGTAGAAACAGCAGGGCAATCAGCATCCAGCGCATGCGAATCTCCGTGGTGAAACTGCGCTACAAGTGTGCCACAGGTCGTTGCCAATTCAAAGAAACACCTCGGCGCGACTGCTGGCGGGGCCGCCCCAACTGCCTAAAACGTCGCGATGCGAATGACTACGACTGAGCTTGGTGGTTTGACAACCCGTGTGGTGGACGCGCTGGAAGACGCCGCGCCGCGCGTTGCCGCGATCATCTGCCACGGGTTTGGCGCGCCCGGCACCGACCTGGTTTCGCTGGCGGATTACCTGTTGCAATCCGAGAAACTTGCCGGCTCGCTGCGCTGCTACTTTCCCGAAGGCCCGGTCAGCCTTGACGAGATGGGCCTGAGGGGCGGGCGCGCGTGGTGGATGATCGACATCGAGGCGATCCAGCGCGCGATGGCTGACGGCGGTTTCCGCAAGCGCATGCGCAACGAGCGCCCGGAAGGGCTGGTGGAGGCGCGCACGGCGCTGATGGCTCTGATCGAAGAGGTGAAGCGCGATACGGGACTGGACGAGTCGCGCATTGTGCTGGGCGGTTTCAGCCAGGGGAGCATGCTGACCGTGGACGTCGCAACGCAGCTTGAGCGCGCGCCCGCGGGGGTGATCGCGTGGTCCGGCACGCTGCTGAATGAAGAAGAGTGGCGCAAGCTAGGCCCGCGCCACGCCGGGCTGAAAGTCGTGCAATCCCACGGGCGGCAAGACCCGATGCTGCCGTTTGAATGGGCCGAGCACCTGCGCAATTGCCTTAGCGAGCTCGGGTGGCAAGTCGAATGGCTGCCGTTCAACGGCCCGCACACGATTTCACAAGAGGGGCTGGACGCAGCGGTC
>CAZNBU010000296.1:0-4988 GCA_964571035.1 uncultured Planctomycetaceae bacterium
GCGGGATCCATGTGAAGTGGCCATCAAAGTGCAACGGCGTTTGCTCGGGCTCCAACGCACTCTCATGTGTTAAGTAGCTGACCTTCGCATATCACGAGTCCCGCATATGTCCAAGCCAACGTTGTTCTTTCCTGATTCCGGATACGGCGAAGAGCGCGGGCTCAATGACGCTGGAATTCAAGGATTCAAGCGTACGGAATCGCTTGCCCGTGAGACCATCCAGAACATCCTAGACAACCCGGACAACAGTGGGAAACCTCGAATCGCGGAGTTCGAATATATTGATCTTCCCTCCCATGACTTTCCAAGTCTCGACGACTTCAAGGTCAGTTTTGAAAAGTGCAAGCAGTACGTACTCGCGGGGCTGAAAGACGGAGCGGGCAACGAAGCAAAGTTCTTCAGGCGGGGCCTTGAGATTCTCTCAGAGGCCACGATCCCAACATTACGGATTGGCGATAGAAACACGACTGGGCTGGAAGGGGCCGATGATGATCGAGTGGGAAGATTCTATCGGTTACTTCGGAGTCAGGGCATAAGCAGCGTACAAGGGCCTGGGGGCGGAACGTATGGGATAGGACAGCGCGCGCCGTTTGCCCACTCATCACTTCAGACTGTTATCTACTCCACGCGCACCGCGGATGGCGCAGAAGCCATGATTGCCAAAGCAATCCTCGCCACCTACGAGGACAAGCAAGGTGACGCTTCAAGTGGAAAGCAGGCGGTTGGCTGGTGGTGTTTTCCCCCTGAAGAGAAGTCTTGGAAGACCGTTCGGGAACCTGACCTGATACCTGCGCGTTTTCGCCGGGATGCTGTCGGCACAGATATATACGTAACCGGCTTTCGTTCGCATGACTGGCAAAGGTCCGTTGTCTGGTCCGCCCTGCAGAACTTTTTTGCGGCGATTGCAGCGGGAGAGTTGGAAGTCAGGGTTCTCAAGAACGGCAAGCTACTTGAGCACGTGACTTCAGAGAATCTCGAATCCAAGCTTGATGACGCCGCAGCAACAGCCGCGAAGACTAAGACAGACTTCGCTGTTCGTCTTTCGGCGGCGCGATACTACGTAAAGGCCATGCGCTATCCATTCGGCGGCGGTCCGTTTACTACTGATCTCGATCTGATCGGAACAATCAATTTGTTCGTCTGGCGCGAGCCGGACAACGACGACTTGCCGGACAAGTGGGTCGCAATGCGGCGGCCGAGAATGGTGATAACTGAAAACGGCAGCGGGTTGCTTAAGGGTTTCGCCGCGGTCCTGCTGTGTGATGGGGAACAAGGAAACAAGTACCTGGCCCAGATGGAGGATCCAGCGCACGGGCGCTGGCATGAGGACGAGATCCGTAACTGCACTCAGGAGGAAAGGGACCAAGCTAGACGTGTAAGGCTGGATGTGGACCAGTTCGTCCGGACTACGCTCAAGAAACTCCGTGACGAGGAGAGTGCTGCGGCCAAAGATATACCGCTGCTTGGAAACTACCTTCCGCTGGAACCTGACCCCGACAACGAGCCCGCCGTCGGTTCCGGCATCGCTGCATCCAATGAGCACGTCAGCGAAGAAACAGGGCACAAGGTCGGGGTGCCGAAAAGCGGCCCTGTCAGCGGGGTGCCGAGGGCGCAGCGCCCGCCAACTTTACCGATAACTGAGGAAACAGCCATGTCGACGTCTGGAGGCCCGGGTCCTCGTCACGGCAATGGAGGTGGCGGTGATGGTGAGGCGGACGGCGGGCCGGGTGACAAGGAGGGCGAACGTGAGGGCGGCGAAGGGGAGCCCCAGCCGGGACGTGTCTTGCGCGGCGTCAGGTTCCGCAGCTTCGCCACCGGAGACACTTACATCATCATCTTGCAGGCTGATCGGAACACCGAAGGCGACTTGATTCTGAGGGCCGTTGGTGATGACGATTCCAGAGAAGAGCTGGCGGTTCTAAGCGCGCGGAACTTGGACACTGGGGAAAGTCTTGAAGTCAACGGGCCGCGCATCCTGAATGTTCGCTTGGCGAGCGGTTCGCCGATCCGACTGCAAGTGGCCGTCGATTCCGACATTGATCTGTGCCTGACTGCGGGAGCGTAACATGGCCGGATCCGCCGTGTCCTATCCGATTCCAGTACTTGGGAACGCCGATGACATCTCCATTGGCAGCGTCGCGCCGGAAATCAATTACTTGATCACCGATGAGTCCGTGCACGTAGATGTTCACGGGCTGGGTACGGGCAACAAAGACATCGATGGGCTCATCTCGGCCGGCAAGGCCGCGTGGGTCGTGCGGCTTCAGTGCGCGAGGACGTACTACCGAACGGAGCAATTGCTTCAAGCCGACGGAGGGCGGGTGACTTGTCCCGCAGCGGACTTGGATGGCCGGGTAGAAGTTCTGATCGGCGCGGTTGCCGTCAAGCCCGTCCCCCTTTACCAGCCGGAGGGCATGAACAAAGATTATTCGGGCGCGCATTTGAATGTTCTCGCGGGCCACTGGATCGTCCTTGGCGAAAGGTATCACTTTGAGGTCGACAAGGATTTTGACCCGTTGAAGGCCCCCGTAGCATCGATAATGAAGGTAACCGAGGGGAAGGCGCCGAAGGGTCCCTTCGAGGTTGTTCTGGACGATGATCTGATTGAAGTACGCCTGTCGCAGAATGATTGGGCTCAGTACCACGGCATCAGTAATCGCGTTCCCGAAACGCTGCATTCGTCGCTGGTTCTTCCCGCGCTGCAGTATGCGATTGCGGACCTGAACCAGCAGCGGTACGAGGGCCTGAAGTGGGTCGACAGGTTGCGTGCCATCGCGGAAGTTCGCGGACTGGAACTCACCGATCCCCTCCGCGCCGCCCAGCAGCTCTTGGATAGCCCGCTCGGTCGCGGATTGCACAAACTCAACGAGCGGTTGGACTCGGAGGATGGCGCATGAATACTCTGCGGATACTGCGCCAAGCCGTGACCGAACAACTGGCACAAGCGGCCGGGTCAGACCCGGAACGTCTGAACGCTTATCGTGACGGCCCGGCACCGTCCGAAGCCACGGCCGACGCATCCTTCCTGAACACGTTGATTGCGCCGATCGGAGATACGCCTGAGCTTGAATGCGACCCGGCGACCAGCCAGTCACGCGCGGCCGGTGACGCCGCCAACGCTATTCGCATTCATCAGCATCTGCCGAACCTGACCCGCGTGCAGGCCGCCGACAGACGTCTTTGGATTACTCTTGTGCACGGCCCGTTCTGGGAATACGCCCGAAAACGCTGGGTATTCGACGAGACGGAAAAGGGTGCGCGGACGAATGTGCTTCGCCATTGGTTCTTTGCGGACGCGGCCGGAAAGGCGGCTCTGCGCACTCACGCCATCTCCAGACTATGGTGGGCGGGGCACCTCACATATGCACCGTGGAAAGTAGACGGCAGTCTTTCATTCTTGGAGAAGTCTGATCCGTACCATTACACCCGTGTACTGCTTTCCCAGCAGCAGATTTACTTCGATATTGTCGAGCGCGATTTTGGCAGTGATACGCGGATCCGTGTATGTCTGCTGGACGCATTGAGCGCCCAACTCCCGGCTGTGAGCAGGAAAGACGAACTTTCCGGGAGGTCGTCCAAAAAGCTGAATCTGTTGCTGCGGTCCACCGATATTGCGGCGCTTGATACGATGGCGTTGCACAAAAGGTGCGTCAAACTCGTGGCCGGCGTCGCGGAACAACTCTCGCGCAGCCGTTCATGACAGTCAGGTTCATTGCGGATTCAACAAAGCCCGCTCCGGGAACTGGCCCGCCAGCAGCCGCCTCACAAGTTGTGCTTCGATGTGCATGCGGCCTCGTGGCTTAGGCGCCCTCGCCCAAGCCGATCACGGGCGAGGGCGCCCGTGCCACGTTGCTGCGCCATGCTACCTCCACTCCACCTTGGCGCGGTCGGTGGCGTACCACTCCTTTAGCCCGGTGTCGGTCCATTGCTCGGCTAGTTCGTCGGCTCGGCGGATGGCCCGGTCGTAGGCCTCGCGGTTCTCGAGCAGGCGGCTGCTGTTGGCTATGGTTAGATTCAAAAACGCCTCGTCCACGACCTCTTCGCCGTTCTTGCTGATCACGTCCAGGCCGCGGGCGGAGTGCTCCAGCGCCTTCTCCGGCTCGCCCAGCGCGTTGTGCACGCACGCGAGCAGGTACTCGGCGCGCTCCTCGTTCTCCCAGGTGCCGGCTTTCAGCCAGAACACGCGCGCGTTCTGGGCGGCTTGCAGCATCAGCGCGCTTTCGGGTTCGGTGCGATCCGGCTTGTTCAGGAACTCGCCGGCGAGGTTGTTGCTGGTGACGGCGATCGCGCGGTCGCACGCCAGCTTCTCGCCCTGCGCGCGCGCCAGCGCCACCGCGGCTGTGTAGAGCTTCGCGCCCTCGTCAAGCCGCTTGGCGTCCACCAGCGCCGACGCGGTGAGCACGCGCGTGCGCACCATCATGGAGACCGGCTCGGCTTCCGAGAGTTGCACCGAGCGCGCCTCGCTGGCGAGCGCAGCCACGGCGTCGCCGGCCATGAACTGCGCGACGGCAAGGTTGCCCAGCGCCGGCGCGAGCGCGGCGGATTCCTCCAGCGGCGCGATCACTTTCTCAGCCAGGACCGCGCCGCGCGGCCAGTCGCCGGCGTGCGCGCCCGCGGTGTGCGTCGCCAGCATGATGAACGGGACGGCTTTATCGGGCGCGTCCGCCAGCGCGACGTTGGCTTCCAGCTGGGCCAGCACAGCCTCAGTCTCAGAATCATGCCGCGCCCAACCATCGTTGATCAGCTCATTGAAATCCATGTCTCACCCCCATGCCGATTGTGCCGCCGCCCGCGCCAAATGCCACTTTCGCGTTTTCGCGGTTTCGCGGGTGCACTACGCCCCTCAACTTGACCCATCCGGAGCCACCCGCCACAATCGACGGGCTTACAGGAGACCACCATGGCCAAGACCGCCGCGCGCAAAGACACCAAGGGGCTGACCAACGACCAGGTCCTCGCCGCCTACCGCAACATGATCACCTCGCGCA
>CAZNBU010000297.1:0-4968 GCA_964571035.1 uncultured Planctomycetaceae bacterium
CGGCGAGCAGGTGTCCGGGTGGATCGAGATCGCGGAAGCGTCCACCAAGGCCTTCCGCGACGAAGTCATCTCGCGCATGCGCGACTGGGTGAACGCCGAGCCCGAAAATTCCCGCGCGCGGCTTGGCCTCGCGCTGGCGCTGACCACGCGCTTTCGCGACATCCGCGGCGACATGATGAAGCAGGCGACGCTCGCGGGCGAAGTGCGCAAAGAAGCCGAGAAGGCGAGCGAGATCGACCCCGACTATTACGATGCCGTGCACTTCATGGCGATTCTGAAGGTGAACTACCCCACGTTCGCGCAGGAGTTCCAGGGGGCGCAGAAGGACCTCGACAAGGCGCTGGAGATGCAGGCGCAGCTGCCGTGGGACGACGCCTTCTGCGAAATCTACGCCGCCTACAGCCTGTGGTATCGCAAGCAGAACAAGTTCGACGACGCGCTGGCCAAGGTCAACGCAGGCCTGCAGAAGGCACCGCAACACAAGGGCTTGCTGAACGAGAAGAAGGCGATCGAGGAGCAGAAGTCGAGCGAAGGAGGCTAAGATGCAACGGATCTTGCCGGTGGTCGCCGCAGCGCTGTTCGGCGTAGCCGCGGGCGCGGGCGCCATGTGGATCATTCTCGACACGCAGGAAAAGCCGGAAGCGCCGGACGACGAGCAGGTCGCGCAGCTTGAGATGAAGAGCCGCGAACTCGAAAACCTGCTGGATGAAGCCAAGTCCGACGCCGACGACGCGCGCCGCGCCAAGGCCAAGTCCGACGAGCAACTGGAGACCGCGAAACGCGACCTCGAAGCGGCTACCAAAGAACGCACTACCGCCGTCACCGAGCGCAACGAGGCGCAGAGCCAGGTCGACGGTCTGCGCGCCGAAGTCGAGCGCCTCAAGGCCGAAGCAAAACCGGAGCCGGCAACCGAAGGCAAGCTGGCTGTCAGCTTCGGCAAGTGGGGCGACCTGCCCGCGGTGCGCGACGCCGACTGGAAAGAAATCGGCGTCGCGGCCAAGGGCTTGGTACCGCTGCTGAAAGAGCTGGCAGAGAACATCCGCGACGGCAAAGAGTTGTCGCCCGACCTGCTGGAAAGAATGGGCGAGCACAATCAGGTACTGATCGCCTACTGGGCGCGCATCCGGAAGGCGCTGCCGACCAACGCGAGCCTAAACGGCGAGTTCAGCCACCCGATCAACACGGCCAACATGCTGGCCGCGCACCTGGAATTGGCTGGCATGCCGCTGAGCGACGAGCAGATTGCCGCCATCCAGAAGCTTGGCGCTGACTTCGACGCGCGATGGGAAAAGACGATCAAGGCGTACGACGAATCGACGTTTGAGTTGCAGAAACTGCTCGACGAGGGCGAGCTGAAGGAATGGTTCAAAGCCGAGATGCTGGGCGTCTGCACGCCGGAGCAGCGGGCGGCCGCCGTTCCGCCCGAGATTGACGGCCTGATCGGCCTGGACATCTACTCGGCGGGCGTGATGCTGCAGGGAAGCGTAGAAGATGTGCGCGCGCCCGACACCGAAACCCTGAAAGACCGCCTGAAGGATGAAGTCGCCAAACTGACAGGCGCCGAGCGCGCGGTACTTGATACCGCAAGCTTTCTGTTCAACGACTGGGTTACGACGCTGCAGGCGCAACTGGCGCCACGCCCGCAGGCGCAGATGAACCAGTACCACACAGGCGAGATCCTGAAGTCCGCGCGCGCGCAACTCAAGGTCTACAAGGAGCTGCATTCCGGGTATGCGCAGAATGAGGACGTCAAGAAGCGCCTTCACGACTCCGCGCGCATCTTCTACCCGCGCATACCGCAGCCGTAGGGTTGAGCCGCCTCGAACAGACAGCTAAACATCGCGTGAGGAGACCCCATGACCGACCAACCAGCGCCGCAACGATCCGGAGACATCAGCGTCAACGATGCCAAGTCGCAGCTTTCGGGCCGCGAAGTGGTGGACAAGATCATCATCCACCCGTTCCCGAAAATCGTGCTGCTGTGGCCCGTGATGCTGATGAGCCTGCTGTTTTTCTTCCTCGGCGGCGGCGTCGGCAACCCCGATGACCCGCTGGTGGACCCGTCCGCGCTCGGGTGGTGGTGGATGGTCGTATTCTTCTTCAACATGCTGGTGCACACGTTTGATTTCGGGCGCACCAACTTCATCGCGACGCTGGCAGTGCTCGGCGTCGGGTTTCTGGGGTTGTGGGCGTGGGACCTGCAGACCGAAACCGCGGTCTACGGCGAAATCTACAACTTTTTCGGGCGGCAGCAGCTCGACATGCACCCCAACTTCTACGCCATGATCGCGGGCGTGCTGGCGGTGCTCATGCTGATGGCGTTCATCACCACGCGCTTCAATTACTGGGTGCTGGCGCCGAACCAGCTTACGCACAAGCACGGCATCCTCGGTGACGAGCGCCACTACGCCACGCTGAACATGGCCGTCGAAAAGGAAATCCCCGACGTGTTCGAGTTCCTGCTGTTCGGCAGCGGGCGCCTGATCTTCAAGCCGGGCGTGGGCCAGGACACCCACCGCAGCCTCGTAGTGGACAACGTCTTCCGGGTAAACCGGCTGGAACGCAACGTGCGCGAGTTCCTCGGCGTGATCCGCGTAGACGAAGACCGCACTCGGTAGGGCTGGTTCAACGAACTACGGTCAGGATTTTCAGGATGATCAGGATGCAGAAGATTGAATCCTGAGCATCCTGAAAATCCTGACTGTCGTTTTTCTCCGTGACTCTGTGCCTCCGTGTTGATCACGCCTTTCGTGCTACCAGAAACGTAGCGGCAACGGCGGCGCAAGCAGCGAGTGCAAGCAGCCATGTGGCGTACTCGACGGGCTCATTCCGGTTGCCGGTTTCGAGGCTGCCTTGTGTTTCGAACGGCGCGGCGTGGGCGGCGCGCTCGGTGGGCAATTCGCCCTCGATGGCGTAGCGCGCGCGTTGTGACGGGCGTTCGCCGGTGATCTCTCCGATCGCGTTGTCGAGCAGCAGCGCGGCGTCGGCGACCGGCGCGGCGCTGAACGGGTCGCCGGAAAAGTACAGCACGCGGCGCACTTCATCGTAGGCCACGTAGTCCCCCACGCTTGCGCCGTTGCGTACCGCGCTTACCAGCGCGCGATTGCCGGAATCGGGCGGCAACAGGCTGCCCGCCGCCGCCCAGTCGAACGAGCCCAGCGGCAGGTCCTGGAACAGCGGGTGCGCGGCTGCGTAGCTGACCTCGACTTCGTCGGGCGCAACCAGTGTGCCCGCGTCGATGCGGATCGCCGGCTGCGCGTCGCGCGAGCCCAGCCACACGGCGGGCTGGCCGCCGTCGGCTGACTCCGCCCGCAGCGCGGCGAACAGCGCGCGGTGCTGCTGTGTGCTCCAATCCGGGCCTACACCGACAATCAGCCGCTGTCGCGAAACCCGGATCGCGTTGCCGTGCGCATCGGTGAGCGTCGCGCCGTCGCCCTCAACGCGATAGCGCCGGATCATGTCGGCGCCGGCTTGCGCCTCCCCTACCAGCATCGCGCCTTCTACCCGCAGGCCGGCGCCGCCGGAGGCGCGCGTGACGACAACGTCATCCTGCACGGCGGCGTGATACAGCACGCCCGCCGTCGGCGACGACAGGCGGTTGACCACCATGCCGACGCGCCCAGCGGCACGGTGAGGCTGACACAGCATCAGCATGCGCGCGTCGGCGTGCGTGGTGCGCGCTTCGAACTGTGCGATCTCGGCTTCGATGCGCCCCGGCGACAGCATGATCAGCCCGTCGGGCGCGCCCTCCGGGCGCTGTGTCGCGGGCATGTAGAACTCGAGCTCAGCCTCGGGCGCCAGTGCCTGTGCCCGCGCGAGCACCTGCGCAAGTTGCGGCTCGTTGGCGCCCGCGCCTGCACGCTCGATGAACACCGCGACGCGGGGCGTTTCAGCGGGAGCGAAAACACCCGGCCGCGCTGCGCCGAATGCGCCCACTACCACAGCCGCCAGCAGGATCCATAGCAGTGGCTCAACTCGCCTGCGTGTCTGTGTGGCAGCCGGCTGGTTCCGCACCACGCGGCGCCAGAGCATCAACGTGCCCACTTCAACGCGCGAAGGCTCACGCCGCTGCAAGGCAAACCAGACCAGCAGCGGCACGGCGATCAGCAACAGCAGCGCGGGCGCGGCGAGCAGGCTCATGGCGCCGCTCCTGCCGGCAGCAGCTTGCCGAGCATCAACTCGCGCAGGTCCGACGCGCTGTCGGTCACCGCGAACACCCAACCGTGGCGCTGGGCGATCCCTTCCACCGCCTCGATATGGCGTGACACCTCGGCGCGGTAGGCGGTGAGAATTGACGCGTCAAGGCTGACGCGAAGGGTCTCGCTTTCTTCAAGGCCGAACAGCGCGGCTTCGCCACCCTGCGGCGGATCCAGCTCGTCGGGCGCGAGCACCTGCACGAACGTGATCGCCGCGCGGCGCTCGGACAGCGCGGTCAAAGGCGCCAGCGACTCCAGCGGCTCCAGCGCGTCGGTAACCACCAGCAGGTTCGCGGGCGCGCGGTTGCGCGCAGCCAATGCGCGCGCGCCCTCCGCCAGGCCCGCCGCGCCGGCGAACTCCAGGGCGGCAAGCTGGTCCAGCAGCTTGCTGAAGCGCGACTGCCCCTCGACGGCAACCTGTCCCGCCAGCGCCGCAGACCCGCCGCGTCGCAGCGCCAGAAACCCGAAGGCGGCTGCAACCCGCCGCGCGAACACGTGCTTGGGCGGCGCGCCGACCGCCATCGACCTTGACGTGTCAATGAGCAGCGTCAGCGCCTCGGCGCGCTCGGGCTCAAACTCGCGCAGGAACAGCCGGCCAAGCCGCCCGTAGGCGTTCCAGTCAAGCCGCCGCAGATCGTCACCGCGCGTGTACGGGCGGTGGCCCTTGAACTCGCTCTGCCCCTGCGCGCGGCCCGGCCGCACGATCCCCTCGCCCGCTGAGCCGCGCAGACGCAGCAACGCCGCTTCAAGCGCCCCAAGCTGGCGAAGAAAG
>CAZNBU010000298.1:0-4956 GCA_964571035.1 uncultured Planctomycetaceae bacterium
GATGATCACGTTGTTCGTGCCGTCCGTGATCTCGACATCGAACGTGTGTGTGCCACGGTCAGCCGCCACAAGCGTGCCGCCGGGCATTACGGTGAGCACACCTGCCGCAACGTTGAACACCAACCCGGCGCCGCCGGCTGGGTTGCTGCCGCCTGCGGTGCTGCCGACGAGGCTCAGAACCTGGCTGGTGTTGCCGTCGGTTACATTGCACAGGTCGATGGAGTTGGCGCCGGTATCGCCCTGCGTGAACTGGCCGGTGTACGGAGTCGCGGCGCTGCCATCACCGCCGGATGCGTTGGCGATGGTGTGCGCCGGGGCGACGTCGTTGATTACGATGTTAACGGTGATGGTGACGTCGGTTCCGTTCGTGTCGTCTTCAAACACGATGTCCCAGGAGTAGGTGCCCGGGGCATTCGAGCCGTCGGCAGTGCCGGTAAAGGTCAACGCGATAGGCGAGGTTGCTGCGCCGGCGACTGCGGGCGGCGTGATGCCGACGACCGCGGTTGCTGATGTTTCGGTGACCGACAGGATGGCGATGTCGTCCCCTTCGGGGTCGGTCAGTTCAAGCGTGGCATTTGCCAGCACCGTACCGGGGTCAACCGCCAGGTTGAACGGCCCATCGGTCGGTCCCGTGAACGCTGAGCCGGTGGCGGGATTGGCCACGGCCTGCAGGTTCGGGTCGAACCCCGTGCCGTCCACCGTGAAGTTAAATGGATGTTGCGTAGTATCGTCATTGTCGACACTGAGCGTGAATGTGAACGCGTTCGTGTTGGCTGGTGTGACCAGTACATCGAACGTGGTCATGCCTGCCGGCGCAACAAGCGCGGCCGGGGGCGTGGTGATCGAAACGCCTGGCGTTTCCGTGCCCGGAGTAGCAACGACAAGCGGGGTGCCCGTGAGGTTCAGGTCCGCATTGCCGTCGTTGAAAATCGTATAGGTGAACGACTGCCCTGCCGTACTTACCAAGCCAAGCGAATCCGTTCCGTCGTCAGTGATCGGCATCGTGGCGCGTTCGACGCGGATCAGCGGAGCGGTTGGCTCCGTAATAGTGAGCATGCAGGCCGCCGCGTTGACGTTCCCAAAGTCACCGCTGGGGTATGTGTCCGTGAAAGAGAGGGTCCAAGTGCCGTTGGCCTGGACGCCGGTGCTGTTGATCGTGGTGTTCATGACGGTGGGATTGCCAGCCGCGTCTACGGTGCGAAGGTCGCCGGAGGGGATCCATTCTACACCGCCGATTGCAGAACCCGCTTCGGTAAACGGATTCACGGTTGCCGCATCATGGAACGTGTAGACGCCGTGTGTCGTCCCGGCGACGTTTCCGAAGTGAGCCGAAGAACCGTAAGTGCCGCCACCAAGCTTTTGGAAGATGAGGTGGGAGTTGGTGTTTGGTGCCGTAAGGGTCAGGTCAACATCCCCAAGATAGTCGTGCCAAATGGCGATGGCGACCGTGATCTCCACCGGCGATGTACTGGAGAGCCCACTGACGTTGAACGTTACCGTCTGTGTGGTCGTAGTAGCGTTCAGATCACCGCCACCCGTCCCTGCGACGGGCACGCCGGATTGTGCGAGAAGAACCGGAAGCGCAGAAATGGCCAGCAGCGTAAGGAAACTATTCCGTAACACGGACATGCAAACCTCCCACGAATTGGCGGTCCAACGAACTGCCGAAACAGGCGTTTGGGATGCAGCTACCGCCTTGGGCTACTTCCCAATTCGCGGATTCGACACCAGTTGCACGCGCCAGATTTGACGGTACACGCGGGGATGATGAATCCCCGCCAACCTATGCAAACGCGAGAAGTCCGGCGCGCTTGCCGTGGGTTCCTGAAGAACCCGGCCCTGATGTAGTGTGTCCCCACGAATTGCCCGTGATCGTACCTGAGCAGTGGACGATTCCGCAACAACTAATTGTGGTGAAACGCGCTGAAGCGCGTTTCACCACGGGAGAGCTAGTCCGCGTCAAAGGCGGACGCCCAGTCCTCGACGGCTTGCGAATAGGCTTTGTTGAAGGCTTTCGGGTCCTGTGCAACGTTCTTCGTGAACGTGGTTGATTGCGCCTCGATGGTGCGGTGGTTGCCGAGCAAAAGTTGCTTCTCCCACTTTCGGAAGTCGTCTGCGTAGTCGCTGTTGCGCAGGAAGTACAGGAACGCCCAGCAGTTCTGGTAGAACTCGGCGTCGACTGAGCCTTCGGCGCCTTCCTTCAACATGTCCTCTGCGCCCTTCAGCTTCTTGCGACGAACGATGCGCTTCAGGAAATACAGGTGCTCGTTGGTCTTCGCGTTCAGCACGCCCATCTTGAGCGTCTTTCCGTCCCACTCGTGAACGCTGTAGTACTCGGCTGTGCCTTCGCGGTACCAAGCGGGCATCAGCATGAACGTGCGCGCGATCAGCATGTCGAACTGGTGTCGGCCCTCGTGCAGGAAGATGCGGCGGGTGCGGTACCAGCTGTCAAAGTACCCGCCCCAGCACGCGCGGCCGTCGAAGAACCCGTGCGACTTCGTCAGCTCCTGGTCGAAGGTCTCGATGTCGTCCTTGATCAGGTTGACGTAGTCCTTGTGTGTCTCCAGCACGTGCAGGTGCAGCGTCCATGATTGGCCCGGCTCGTATGGCTTGCCCGTTTCCTCGCGCCAGCTACGCACAGCCTGTTCCATCACGCGGCCAAGCTCGAGCGCGTCTGCTTCCTTTACATATGCCGTGATCCGGTATTCGCGCGTGAGCACCACCACCCAGCCTTTGCCCTTGTGGGCGCGCAGGGCCTCCCCGGCTTCCAGTTGTTTGATCTGCTCGGGCGTGAGCCAGTGTTCATGTACCTCGGTCAAACCGTCGGTCGCGCCCTCAGCCCATTCGGTCAACCGCCGCGTAAGTCCCCTGGCGGTCTGCACCGCCTCCTCGGATTCGTACCACTTTTCGCCGTCGCGCACGTGGCCTAGGGCTTTGCGCGCGCCCTCGTCATCGGGCGCCAGGCGCAGGATGGTGCGGTAGATCGTGCGTTCGGTGACACGCAGCTTGCGGGCGCCGCACCATTGGGCCAGGTCGCGGTAGCCTTCAACGTCGCCTTCCGCGATAGCGGCGCGCTTCTCGGCATACTCCTTCTGCAGCTTTTCAAGGTTCTGGGCAGCCAGCGGAACGCAAGCAACCAGCAGGATCAGCAGTAAACGCACGTTGCAACCTTCAGGGGCGGCTGGGGCGAATGCATTTCACCACAGAGCAAACAGAGGAACAGAGAAATTCTAGGGCAAGCACATCGAACGCGCGAACTGGCTATGTCCAGGAAAGCGCTCTCAAAGGACAAAGACGGTCTCGCGCAGAGAACGCAGAGCCCGCAGAGAGATCAGTCAGAGAACCGCGTCGTCCTTTCTCTGCGTACTCTGCGTTCTCTGCGCGAGACTGCTTTTTCAGTTGGCTGTAGTGCTGTCCTCCGTGCCTCTGTGTCTCTGTGGTGAACCATCCTTCACGCCTTTCAGGACGTTCGACCGTTTCAGGAATTCCTGAAAAATCCGAATCAAACCCTTGTTTTCCACACCCATGCCAAGCAACCTCGCTCGCCCTGAAGTGAGACGATTCTTGCGCTACTCCAACGTTGCCATCGACGCGCTCGCCCACGTCCTGCCCGAAAGGGCCGTGACCTCGCTTGAGATTGAGGACCGGCTGGCACCGGCCTACTCCCGCATGGGGTTTCACCCGGGCCGCATTGAGCTGATGACCGGCATTCGCGAGCGCCGCCACTTCCCAGCCGGCACGCTGCCCAGCGCTGTGGCGACCCATGCGGCGGAGAAGGCGTTGGCTGCCGCTTCGGTGCCGCGCGAAGGCATCGGCGCGCTGATCTTCTCCAGCGTCTGCCGCGACTTCATGGAGCCCGCGACGGCCAGCGTCGTTCACGCCAACTTGAAGCTGCCTGCAACCTGCGCGTGCTTTGACTTGAGCAACGCCTGCCTGGGGTTCGCCAACGCCATGCAGGTCGCAGCCAACATGATCGAACTGGGCCCGGTGGGGGCGGCTCTGGTCGTCGCGGGTGAAGACGGCGGCCCGCTGGTGGAAGCCACGATCAAGCGCCTGAACGAAGATCCCGCGATCAACCGCAAGAACAGCAAGCTCAGCTTCGCAAGCCTGACCATCGGCAGCGGCGCAGCCGCCATGGTGCTGACGCGCGAGGGCGATCACCGCCTGCTGGGCGGCGTGTCGCTGACTGACAGCACAGCCAACCACCTCTGCCAGGGCGGCGTAACTAGCGGGGTCGTCGGCTCGGAACTCGGTCCGCTTATGCAGACCGACAGCGAAGCCTTGATGCACGCCGGAGTGAAGCTGGCGCAGGAGGTGTGGTCTCAAACGCGCACCGAACTCGGTTGGTCGAACGACAGCGTCACGCGCGTGTTCACCCACCAGGTGGGCGTGATGCATCGCAAGCTGCTGTTCGAGAAGCTTGAGCTTGATGCGGCGCGCGATTTCCCGACGGTTGAGTTCCTCGGAAACATGGGGTCGGTGAGCCTGCCGATCTCGCTGAACCTCGGCCTCGAGCAGGGCGTCGTGAGCAAGGGCGACACCGTCGCGCTGCTCGGCATCGGCAGCGGCTTGGTCTGCACCAACCTGGGGGTGCAATGGTGACCAGCCGGCAGGCAGCAGTCGGCAGCCCGCAGACCCGCCCGTTTGTCGGCGAGTGGGAGCGCGATTACCCATTTGAAGATCACTGGCTGGACCTCGGCGAAGTGCGGATGCACTACGTCGATGAGGGTTCTGAGTTCCGCGTTCCGGGTTCCGCGTTGCCCACAAGCCAACCCGGAACCCGGAACTCGGAACCCGGAACTCTGCTTTTCCTCCACGGCAATCCGACGTGGAGCTTCTACTGGCGCCACCTGGTTGCGCACTTCCGCGCGACCCACCGCTGCGTCGCGCCGGACCACATTGGGTGCGGCATGAGCGACAAGCCGCAGCACTACCCGTACACGCTGGCGCAGCACA
>CAZNBU010000299.1:0-4916 GCA_964571035.1 uncultured Planctomycetaceae bacterium
CCGAGGTCGATGGTCTTGCAGCGCTCGCTGCAGAACGGATGCCACGGGTGGTCCTTCAGCGTGGCGAACTTGTAGCGCTGCCCGCACTCCGTGCATCGTTTGGTGCGTGGGCGCGGCATTGGCTCAGGACTCCGCCTTGTTGGGGTTGCTGTCCGATTTCGCGGGCTTGGCCTCGGTTTTGGTTTCTGTCTTAGTCTCGGCCTTGGCCTCTGACTTGCCTTCGCCCTTGCGCGCGTAGTCGGTCAGGTAGAACCCGCTGCCCTTGAAGATCAGCCCGCCGCCCGCGCCGATCAGCCGCTTCACTTTGCGCTTGCCGCACTCGGGGCAGACCTTAATCGGCTTGGCGCTGATGCTCTGGAAGGCCTCAAAGGTGTGGCCGCAGTCGGGGCATTTGTAATCGTACGTCGGCATAGATGCTTCCTGGTTGCTGCGGGAGAAACAGCAAATGACCAATAACCAATTACTAATAACCAATGAACTGCGCGCCCAAGCCCATTGGTAACTGGTTATTGGTTATTGGTAATTTGCTGTTCACCAAAGCTCCCACGTCCAAACCTCTGTACCCGCTAACCCTTCTTGTTGACCCGCACTTTGGCCGCGCGCAGCACGCGGTCGTGCATCTTCCAGCCTTTTTCGAGCTCGATCGTGATGACGTTGTCGTCCACATCCGGCTGACTGTCCATCATGACGGCTTCGTGGACCTCGGGGTTGAACGGCTGGCCGACCGACTCGATCGGCGTGATGTCGTGGCGTGCAAGCACGTCGCCGAACAGCTTGTGCGTAAGCTGCACGCCTTCGTTCAGTGACTTGAAATCCTGCGCTTTGCCCGCTGCATCCATCGCGCGCTGCAGGTTGTCGATCACCTGCAACAAGTCGCGCGCCAGGCTGCCCGAGGCGTACTTCACGGCGTCCTGCTGGTCGCGGCGCAGGCGCTTGATGGTGTTGTCCAGCTCGGCCTGCGCGCGGCGCGCGACGTCAAGCCAATGCTCGGCTTTGGCCGCCTGCTCCGCCAGCGCAATCAATTCGTCATCGGGGAGCTTGCGCAACTGCTTGGCCTTGGCCTTCGGCGAAAGGTCTTCCGCCGCCGCAATGTCCTCACCGTGCTTGGCCTTCTGCGCGGTTTCCAGATCGTGCTGATCCTGCAACGCCTCCTCGGCGTCTGTCTGGGTGTTGTTCTCGTTAGCGTCCGTCATGGGTCTACTTGCTGATCAGTTTCTTCACCTTGTCGAGGAACGACTTCCTCTCCGGCGTAATGTTCTGCTCTTCGGTTTCCGCAAACTCGCGCAGCAGCTTCTCCTGCTCCTTGGTGAGTTTGCTGGGTACCTCCACCGCGATCTCGACCAACTGGTCGCCGCGGCCGTAGCCTTCCAAGCGTGGAAAGCCTTCCCCCTTCATGCGCAGTACTGTGCCCGGCTGTGTGCCCTTGCCTACTTTCAGCTCGGCGCTGCCGCGCAGTGTGGGCACTTCCAGCTTCGCGCCTAATGACGCCTGCGCGAACCCCACCGGCAGCACCAGGTACACGTCGGCGTTGGCGCGCTTGAACAGCGGGTGCGGGCGCACGTGTACTTCACACAGCAGGTCGCCTGGCGGCCCGCCGCCTTCGCCGCTTTCGCCCTCGCCGCCGACGCGCATCGTCATGCCGTCCTCGATGCCGGCTGGGATCTTGATCGTGATCTCGCGCTCTTTGCCGACGCGGCCGGTGCCGCTGCACGTGCCGCACGGGTCGGTGATCACTTCGCCGCGCCCGCCGCACTGCGGGCACGTCGAGCGCATACTGAAAAAACCCGCGCTGGTCATCACCACGCCCGCACCGTTACACTGACGGCAGGTGTCCGGCTTGGTGCCGGGCTTGGCGCCGCTGCCGCTGCACGTGTCGCAGGTTTCTGCACGCCGCAGCGAGATGGTCTTCTCGATCGGCTCAATCGGGTCGGCGAACTCCAAATCAATCCGACAGCGCAGGCTGGCGCCGCGGCGACCACGCGTGCGCGTGCGTGTGCCGCCGAAGAAGTCGCCGAACACGCTGCTGCCGCCGAAGATCTCCGAAAATGCGCTGAAGATGTCCTCGACGTTGTTGAAACCCGCCCCGCCAGGGAACCCGTTGCCCACGTGCCCGAACTGGTCGTACTGCTGCCGTTTGCCGTCGTCCGACAGCACCGCGTACGCCTCAGCCGCTTCCTTGAATTTGGCTTCGGCCGCGGCGTCGCCGGGGTTGCGGTCAGGGTGATGTTTTAACGCCAGCTTGTGATAGGCCTTCTTGATCTCGGCCGCGCCGGCGTTTTTCTCAACACCAAGGACTTCGTAGTAATCGCGTTTTGACATCTTTCGATTTTGGATTTTCGATTTTGGATTTTGGATTTACGCGCTATGTGGATGCGCGCTCGGATTGACCCTCGCGTGTACCCTCAACTGCGGGCTCGCGCAGAGACCGCAGAGCGCGCAGAGAACTTCCTGCATTGGTTCTGATCCGCAGTTCTCTGCGCACTCGGCGTACTCTGCGCGAATTTGGTCTTTGGATTTCACGTGCACACCCAGGCTCAATCCAAAATCCAAAATCCAAAATCTAAAATCCCCTTCACTTCGCGCGCCGCAGCACACCGGCTTTGGCGTCGATCATGTCCCATCCCTGCGCGCCCAGCTCGTTCATGCGGCGCAGGCAGTTCACCCGGCGCTCGAACTCGCTGGAGCCTTCTTCGTACGCGAACACGTGCTCGGCGTGGTACTCCTTGTCCGCGGGCTTGCCGGCCCAGCGGCTGAGATCGATCTCGTAGCTTTCCATGCGCGAGACGGGCAGCAGGAACGCGTACTCGTACCCACGCGCCTGCGCATGCACCTCGTTCGTGCGCGAAAGCGAAACGCCGCCCCACGCCAGCAGCACAGCCAGCGCACCGACCACAGCACCCGCAATCATTTTCTTACCCATGACTTCTCCTTGTTATCGGCCCGCTGCGATAACAGCCCGTGCCCGTGTTCGCCTCCAACAAAAGGCCCGGGTATTCCCCCGGGCCCATGCTGATACGCCCGCGACGCCAGTGCGTTATGCCGTGGCGCCCGCGGTCTTCTTGTCCTTCTTTTTCAGGTCGGTCACCAGCGTGTTGGTGGTCAGCATCAAACCCGCGATGCTGGCTGCGTTCTGGATGGCGCAGCGCGCGACCTTGGTCGGGTCGATCACGCCGGCTTTGAACATGTCCACGTACTCGCCGGTGAGCGCGTTGAACCCGTCGGTGTCCTTCTTCTTTTCCTTCAGGGTCTCAACGATGTCCCACCCGTCGTGGCCGGCGTTCTGCGCGATGGTGCGGCAGGGCGCCTCGAGCGCGTCGGCCAGAATCTCCGCGCCGACCTTCTCGTCGCCACGGTATGATTCCGCGCGGATCGCCTGGCTTGCGCGCAGGTACGCCACGCCGCCGCCCGCGACTACGCCTTCCTGCTTGGCGGCCTTGGTGGCGTTCAGCGCGTCGTCCACGCGGAACTTGCGCTCCTTCATCTCGCTTTCGGTGTGGCCGCCGACGCTGATCTGCGCGACGCCGCCGGTCAGCTTCGCAAGGCGCTCCTGCAACTTTTCCTTGTCGTAGTTGCTGGTGCTCTGCTCGATCTGCGTGCGAAGCTGCGCAATGCGGTCTTCGACAGCCTTCTTCTTGCCGCCGCCTTCGATGATGGTGGTGTTGTCCTTGTCCACCTCGATCTTCTTGGCGGTGCCGAGCTGCCCGACGTCAACGCTTTCCAGCTTGATGCCCAAGTCCTCCGTGATGCAGGTGCCGCCGGTGAGGATCGCGATGTCTTCAAGCATCGCCTTGCGGCGGTCGCCGAACCCCGGCGCCTTTACGCCGACAACCTGAAGGCGGCCGTGCAGGCGGTTCAGCACCAGCATGGTCAGCACTTCGTTTTCGATGTCCTCGGCGATGATCATCAGCGGCGCGCCGGTCTGCGCGACCTTTTCAAGCACCGGCACGATCTCGCGCACGCTGCTGATCTTCTTTTCGTAGATCAGGATGCGGGCGTTTTCGTACTCGACGGTCAGGCTGTTCGCGTTGGTGATGAAGTACGGCGACAGGTAGCCCTTGTCGAACTGCAGGCCGTCCACGTAGGTCAGCTCGGTCTCGAGGCCCTTGCCCTCCTCGATGGTGACGACGCCTTCCTCGCCGACCTTGTCGATCGCCTGCGCCATCAGCCCGCCGATTTCGGCGTCCTGGTTGGCGCTGATGGTGGCGACCGCCTTCAGCTCGTCCTGGTTGCGGATCTTTTTCGTGTTGTCCTTGAGCCAACCGACCGCGACCTCAGCCGCCTTGTCGATGCCGCGCTTGATGTCCTGCGGGTTGTGGCCCTGCGCGGCGTAGCGCAGCCCTTCGTCGATGATCGCGTTCGCGATGACGGTGGCGGTGGTGGTGCCGTCGCCGGCTTCATCGTTGGTCTTGGAAGCAACTTCCATGACCAGCTTGGCGCCCATGTTCTCGAACGGGTCTTCGAGTTCAATGTCCTTGGCCACGGTGACGCCGTCGCGCGAAACCGTCGGCGAGCCGAACGACTTCTGCATGATCACGTTGCGGCCGGATGGGCCCATAGTAGCGCTGACCGCCTTGGCCAGCTTGCGCGCGCCGTCAGCCAGTTTGCGACTCGCGTCCACATCAAACAGGATCTGCTTGCTCATTGCATTGTCCTTGGTCTTCGCTAGCGGTTTCCAAAGCGCGGCCGGGCTGAACCGCAATGACCAATAACCAACAACCAATTTCCAATGAGGCGCGGTGTGGGCGCATTGGTTATTGGATATTGGTTATTGGTCATTTGCTGTTCCTGCGTGCGCATTCGGCAACCGGACGTTACTCGATAATGGCCAGAATCTCGGCCTCTCTCAGAATCTTGTGCTCTACCCCGTCGATCTTTACGTCGCTGCCGCTGTACTTGCCGAACATGACGTTGTCGCC
>CAZNBU010000300.1:0-4904 GCA_964571035.1 uncultured Planctomycetaceae bacterium
GGCCTTGATCATCCGAATCGCGCGAGCGTTGGGGTGCAGTGCGACGACGCTGATGGCGGAGACCGAGCAGAAGCTCGGAGAGCTCAAAGAAGGGCAAGGATGATGGCGCAGTGGCGGCTGGTTCAAAGCCGGAAATCCGCACGTCCTGACGGAGCGCAGGCTCATCGATGCCGACTTCTGCGAGCTTTACCGGTTGCCACTCACGCCAGCTGCGGCTAAACGAATTCGTGAACCGCCATGGACCGGACCTGTCGTTTGCGGACCGGCTGGCGCTCGTCAAGGTCTTGCTGTCGCATTTCGCGGACCTGCACGACACCGGGGTCGCCCACCGCGACGTCAGCGACCACAGCGTGTGGCTGGAACGGCCCTCGAAGGTGTCCATCTCAGGCTTCCTGACCGCCTACTTCCCGGAAGCGGGCACGGTCGGGCCGCTGCGCGACAACCTGCGCGCGGGCAAGGCGGTACTGCCAGAGGATTCGGAAATCGGTCACGGCGAGGTCAGTGACCCCTTCCGGCGCGACGTCTATCTGCTCGGGGTGGCGGCGCACCATGTCCTCTTCCTGCGGTTGCCGCGGCAGGAACATGGCCTGTTCCTGTGGGAACCCCCGGCAGGCGTCGAATGCGATCCCGGTTTCGCGGTCTGGTTAGCGCAAGCGCTCGAACTGAGTCCTGCAGAGCGCTTCGCGAATGCTCGCGACATGCTTGACGCGTTGAACGCGCTGCCACTGGGGCGGCCATCGGCGGCCGGCGTGGACCTGCGGGCTTTCGAGGCCTACCGCAGCGAGCTGATTCCGATGGTCGTCTATCCCCTGCTGGAGAACCTGAAGCAGGGCCATAGTCACCTTTACAAGTCGTCCGTGGGCGGCCGGCCCATATCGGTCAAGGTCTGGTACGGGCGCAAGCCGGATCCGAAGCGGCCCGAGGAGACACACCAACTGCAGATGTTCCTGGACAAGGCTCGGCTCGTGAAGACACAGCCGTGCGCTTCGCTGGCAGAAGTGATCGATTTCGGCATCTCGGACGCGGGGACATTCCTTGTTCAGCAATGGGTGGAGGACCAGGACCTGCAGGAGGTGGCAGGCGCCTGCGCGTCGGACCGGCAGATGCTTGAGCTCTGCCATCAATTGGTCAAGGCTACGCTGCACCTGCACAGCCTAGGTTTGCAGCACGGCGACCTCCATCCCGGCAATGTCGTGCTGGAAGGCGGCGTCGTGCGCTTCATCGATGCGATCGACATGGTGCCCGGTGGCGGCGCGGCACCCTACAACCCCGCGTACGTGCCGGCGGATCACGAGGCAGTCGCTCTTGACCAGCGCGACTGCTACGCAGTGGCCAAGATGTGTGGCGAGCTGATGGACCGGAGGGAGGCGTGGGAAGCCTGCTCGCCCGTTATGAGGCGGACGGCACACCCGGAGAACAGGCACTTCAGGCCGCTGCGTAACTGTCCGCCGCAGCGGCCGCGAGGCAGGAACGCGGCTTCGGGCTACGCCCTGCGCAGCGTTCCCGCCTCGCATAACCGAGCGGACAATTCATTTGCTACAACACCGGACAGTTCTATTTGTTGCCAACAGGTGGTGTCAGAGCACTGGTGTCAGAGCACCTTCACGGCAACACACCTTCACGGCCGATTTCGCTCTGGCCTTTTTCACGTCTGCCGGTGCACCAGCACCGGCGCGGTTTCGGCATGTGGTGCGAATACGAATCTCGTGTGCATCCACCAGCTTCGATCCGTCCGGAAGTACGACGTTGGAGGCTTTCGCCCTTTTTCCCCTGTGTTGGCGCGGGTGAGGGCCGCTGCGAAGGATGCCGCTGCGCCCGGACTGCTTGGCAAAGTATGCGGCGGCCTTTTTAGGGTGTCGCGCTCCCTCCGCGGTCATGCGCCGCAACTCCGCCTTCAGCCGCCGGATCTTGTCCGTCTGGCTGTCGTGCTTGGTGCGCTGCTCCGCCAGAACGCCGTAATGCTTGATCCAGGTCCCTTCTGCTGGACTCCGGGCCTGTGCGCACTCTGCTCCCGCACCCCCGTCGCGGCTGCCTCAGCCACAGCGCCATCAACCCCACCCGCCCGTGCACGCCGAACTTGGCGTACAGCTTGGTCGCGTGCTGGTGCACCGTGCGGTGGCCGATGCCCAACCGTCGCGCGATGTCCTTTTCGCAGGCATCGCTCAAGAGCTGCGCCAGCACGTCGCGTTCGCGCGCGCTTAGCGGCGCCTGCGCGCCGAGCAGGCCGCGCGCCAGCAGCAGCTCGCGCTGGAACGCGGTGCTGCCGAGCAGGAAGAACCCCAGCAGATTCCGCTCGTGCTCGCCGAAAGGCCGCTCGCCGTGCCGGCGGTCGAGCACCAGATGCGTCTCGCAGTCCGGCGTGACGGTGAAGGCGCCATTGAGCCGGTCGTCGATGCGCTCGTCCGCCAGCGCCTCGCGCACGATCCAGCTACGCCGCCACACCGTGTCGTCCAACAGTTCGTGCCGCAATTGGCAGCGTGTGCGGCCGGCGTCGCGGACGATGGCGCCGGCGTAGGGCTCGACCTCCCCCGCCTCCAGGGCGCCGGCCAGTGCGCGCGCCATCTTCTGGCGCTCGTCGCGGCAGTGCAGGTGTTCCGCCGCGCGGATGCGCCAGCCGGACATCGCGTCCCCGGCCGCCGCGCCCTCGCGGCCGGCCGCCACCCAGGTGGCGTTGCTGGCGCCGATGTGGCTCGCCAGCCGCGCCAGGCAATGGCGCAGCGCCGCGTCGCACTGCGCCGCCGGCGCCTCGGCGAGCTCCCGCCACAAGGCGGCCAGCAGGCGCATGTCCGCGTCCCTGAGTATGCCCATCGGTTTCATGGAGCCTCCCTTTCACCCGGTGCGCATCGGAGGTGGCGCATCCGCTAACTAGCGGATTGTGTCACAACATCATATGGCGACACAATCCGGGACGGCCGGACGACGCGGGAGAGGACCCGGCAACCAAGGATTATGAAATGAAAAAGGGGGGGCGATGAAATACAACGAACTGAAGTACCTGACCGCGCACAATGCCTACGCCGCGCCCAAGTACGGATACCAGTTGATCGACCCGCTGCTCACCAACCAGAAGAAGAGCGTAACTGACCAACTCAACTGCGGCGTTCGTGGCCTGATGCTCGATATTTACTGGGACGGCAGTGAGAAGGTGGTCTGTGCGCATGGCAGCAGTACGATTATTGCCCATGTCGATCTGGCGGTAATTCTTGATGAAATCAGTGACTTTCTGCGTTGTAACGGGCGGGAGATCGTCACGATCTTCTTCGAGGATTACCTGTCGGACCACTACCGGAAACTGGCGGACGCCTTGCAGACCACGGGATACTGGTTCGATTTTTCGGCCTATGACGTCCCCAGGAATGGCTGGCCCGAAGTCGAAACGATGCTGGCGAACGGACACCGGATCGTCGCCTTTCTCGAGAAAACCACCGACCGGGAGAGCATGAATCTCCCCTATCTGTACGACTACGCGGTCGAAACCGTCTACGGCGACGCCAGCCTTGACCACAATTCCTGGGTGAAGAAGAGAGACGAATCCTCCATCTTGTCGGGAGGAAGCGGCAAGTTGCGCAGGGAAGACACCCTGGCCATCGTCAATCACTTCAAGACGGTTCCCGCCTGGAGCACCAGTGACTATGAAGGCAACATCAACAGCGAAAAGAACCTGATCGGCCACATCGATGATTTCTACGATGAGCACGGCAGAACGCCCAACACCATTGCGACCGATTTCATCGGTTCAGGCTTTCAACGACAGGCGCTGGAACATTTGAATCGCATCAAGCCCGATTTCGTCGACACGAAGCATTCCGGCTGGCTCGTCGGAAACAGCGTGGACTGGGACAGCCAAGCGTCTTTCCGGATTCCCGACGGACGCAAGCTGGTCGGCGTAAGAGTCTATAACGAGCGTGGATACGGCCTGATAGACATCGCATTCTGCCATGCTCCCGCCGATGCCCTGGACGATACGCACGAGAGAGAATGTGGCACACCCATTTTCGGCTTATTCGACAAGGGGCAAGAGTACGCAGCTTATGCTCCCCCAGGAATGGCGATCGATGGCCTGACGGTCGCCAAGTACGAACGCTACGGGCTGGTCAACCTGAAGATTCATTTCGGGTCGAAAGGCAGTGGCTGGCTTACGAAAAACGAAGGCAGCGACGCCGAAATGGTCAGAGAAGGGCCGAGAGCGGGCACTGCGATACGAAAAATCGCCGTCCGCTCGGAAGGCGGGCACGGCCTGGTGGACCTGAAGTATTACTGGAAGTAGAGCCGTGTCGTCGCGCAAACCCGGCGCCGGGAGACGGCGCCGCCACCTTCCGCGCCTGGCCGGCGCAACGCTTCTCATCGCCCTGGCCGCGCCGCCGGCGGGGGCGACCAGTAACTGCGACGACGATTCCGGTACCGGCAGCGGCTTCGTCTGTGGCGCGGCGAACGATGCCACCGGAACCCTGTCTACAGCCGTAGGGATAGCGAATACAGCCTCCGGCTACCATTCAACCGCTGTAGGGTTTGCCAACCTCGCCTCGGGTGATAGCGCTACCGCCGTGGGGGCGCATAGCATAGCTGAAGGTTTTTGGAGCACGGCAATAGGATCCGGGAGCGAAGTCCAAGGGGGTGCCGGCAGCGCGGTGGCGCTTGGCGCCGGCTCGGTGGCCACGCAAGACTACACCGTCTCGGTCGGCAGCGACGCCGTCAAGAGGCGCATCGTCAACGTCGCTGCCGGCACGGACGCCACCGACGCGGTGAACAAGAGCCAGCTCGACGCCGTGGCCAACACCGCCAACAACGCCCTCTCGGCCGCCGGCGCGGCCCAATCCACCGCCAACAACGCCTTGAACGCCGCCGCCACCGCCGACGGCAAGGCCGTTGCGGCACAGGGCACCGCCGACACCGCCCGCAATGAG
>CAZNBU010000301.1:0-4169 GCA_964571035.1 uncultured Planctomycetaceae bacterium
TTCCCTATTGCTCCGTCACCGCCCTGGCAGCAACTGCCGCCCCGCTACCATTAGGCCCACGTATGAACTTCACACCGTCTTCGGTGATCAACTTCTCGGTGAGCAGCGCGGCACTCTTGGCATTGCTCTCGTCATCGTAGTACTTGATCTCGACCTTGTAGCTCTTGCCGGCAACCTTGATTCCCCCGCGTTCGTTGACATGCCTGACCCAGAAATCGTATCCGTCCCGGACCAGTTTTCCTTCGCCCGCCAGATTACCGGTCAGCGAGAGCGACGCACCGAACCGGATCACGTCCTCCTGTGCGCCGGAGGGTGGTGACAGGATGGAAAAAACGAGCGCGAAGGCCAGAGAGAGCGAGCGCGCAACCAGGCCACACTTCCACTGCTGCTGCAAAGTCGTAATGTTCACATTCGTCTCCTTGTCGAATCTGTTCCTCTGATTGCTCGGTTGAATGCGCGCCTCGGTCCTTTTTTTTGCGCGCGGCTGCCGGGACGTCCTCCCTCACTGCATGATGTCCCAGATGATCGATCCTTCGGCGTCGCCCGGGATCGGCATCCCAAGCATGTGGCACACCGTCGGGGCGACATTGATGATGTCCACTGGTATTTGCCTTGCGAATCCCGGCTTGATGCCGGGGCCACACATCAGGAACGTGGCCGGCAGGTCGGTAGTCGTCGGAAGGCAGTGATGCATCCCCGAAAATGCTCCGAGAAACGGCAAGTCGATTTGAATTTTCCGGTGCTTTCGCAGGACGGGGTACGTTGTATAGCCGGGCTTCATCACGTAGAGAATGTCCCCGATACGGTCGAAATTCTTGCCCTTGTACACGCCCAACGCTTCCGCGTCCTGCTTCCTGACGACAAGTTGAAACGGGCAGCGCCCGGAATTCTCTTCCCGCACGCTGTACAGGACATCGATGATTTGCTCCTGCACTGCTTCGTAATCGCTGGCAGCGACGATCCCGCCCGGGTCCCGTCCGTCGAGGTTGATGAAAATGTGCCCCAACGTCAGCCCGAAGGGCTCGATCGCTTTCGTCTTCGACCAGTCCAATGGGTAGTGATACCCCTCGGGCAGACCACTGTCGGGGATAGCTTCCTCGTTGAACTTTAGGAATCCATGCTTCTCAAGGATGTGGTTGATGTAGAAGATCGTGTGGCTTGCGGTATGACTGTGGTCGGAGACAAGGACCACGAGCGTTTCGTTCTGATCGACCACGCTCAGCATGCGCTCGAGATTGATGTCGATGAGTTCATAAAAGTGGAGAAACAGGTCCCAGTAACGAGGCGCCGTCTTCGCGTCGTAATGCCGGTAGGTCGGGTCGATTGCTCCCTTGAAGATATGTGCCGTGTGATCGAGGATTCCGATCCAGGTCACGAATACATCCCACGGTTTTTCGGACAGGAGATGGCGGTTGGCGTTGCCCCACCAGTCGGCCCAGTACTTCACCTGATCCAGATATGTGGCCTCATCGATCCACCCATCGAGCAAGCCCCATACGTCGTCCGCCTCGAAGAAGGGTCCGTAACTGTCAGTGAGTTCATTGGCCAGTTCCTCCGGCCGGCTGAACCCCTCCCACGAACCGATGGCACTTGCATAGAGGCGAAAGTGTTTTGCGTCCGGTGAAAGTTCGAGCAGCTTGAATCGGAACACACCGCGTCGGTCGCCTTCATGACTGTGAAAGCCAGCAGTGATCCAGTCGCTCTGTTCACTCACCCGCAGGATCGCGACCGGGGTGCTGGCGTCTTTCCCTTCGGTGATCGTGACGAGGTCGTATCCGTCCTTGCCACCGGTGAGGACCATCCAGTACTGGCGCGCGGGAATATGGGTGGTGGGCACACTGAGCCCGGCCGCAAGCGGAGTCTGTTGCGATTCAGGCAGGTTCGCCCAGCCATGGGCCACCTCGAGCTTCGTTTCCACGCCTCGGCCCGGCATCTGCGAAGAGTAGTAGGGGCGGTCGGCGAACAGCGAACACGGCCCTACATCGTGCTTGCGGTAGTACACATAACTCGCAGGTTGATTGTGGTAGCTCGCCACCTGCAGTCCGTGCTTCAGCGTGGGCGGCCAGGTGCAGGGGAAATTGTGCAGGATCACCCGCTTGTCGAGTTTCTCTGCCACATTCCAGAATGTCTCTGTATCCAGAAAGGTCGAATCCGATCCGTCATGGCCGTCGGCCAGCTGTTCCCCAGGCACGTGCACGGTCATGTGGATTCCAGTGGAGCCGGGGCCCGCGCCAGTCGCTACCGCCGCCCATGCGGGCTGCGTCACCGGAGGGAGCTTCACCGTCTGCATGTCCGCAAACGCCCCGCCGCGAATCAGCTTTGCAATCGTCGGCAGCTTCCCTTCGCTGACGAACTTGCGAATCAGGCGCGGATCGCAGCCATCCAGGCCGCACAGCAGAACCTTTTTCGCCTTCCCGAATGCATCGATGTACATATGAATCGCCCTGAGTTATACGGCTCGCGCGGCAACGAATCCCGGGTCGCCCGGGGTAACCAAATCGAGCCGCGACTGCTGGAGACCAATAAGCATTCTGGCGTCGACAATCCGGAGTTCTTCACCTCTGGCAAAGACGGGATTGAAATCCGCTTCGATGATTTCGGGAAGACGAATGAAGATTTCGCCGACATGAACAAGGAATTTCGCCAGGACGTCGACGTTTGTCGCAGGCAGACCGCGAAACCCGTTCAATAGCCGGCTGCCCTTGATTTCGATTATTTGCTGACGCGCTTCGGAAAGCGTAATTGGCAGAAGTCGATACGACACGTCGTTGATCAGTTCCACGAGCACTCCGCCTAGCCCAAACATCAGCACCGGACCGAACTGCGGATCACGCAGCACGCCGACTGCCAGTTCGATGCCGTGTCCTGTTTCCTGAACCACCACTCCGAGGATCGACGCAGGGTCAAGCACTGATCGCGCCCTGCCGAGCAGTTCATCGTATTTCGCGGCAAGTTCGTCCGAGGACCTTATTCCCACCGCCACGCCACCGATGTCGGACTTGTGCAGGACCCTTGCCGACGCCACCTTCAACACCACCGGGAAACCGAGTTCGCTGGCGGCGACCAGTGCCTGAGATTTCGATTCGCACATCCGATAGCGCACCGTGGGCAGCTGCAGCATCGCGAGAATTTTCAGCGCCTCGTCATCGAACAACGAGCCCCGACCCTCGCGCGCGGCTTGTTCGATGACCGACTTGACCTGTGGAATCGACTCGGAAAGGCCGGGGTTCATCGACCATCCCCCAATTGAATCCGTTTCTTGGCGTGTTCCCACATCAGGCCGTAAATCCGGGCAACCCTCGCGGTGTGCTCGAAACAGGGGACCTGGTTCCGCTCGAGGATGTTCTGATTACCGAGGTATTCGCGCTTAGAAATCCAGCACGCCATCACGGGCTTGACAAGAGAACCTGATGCGCGCCGTCTCTGCACGAACGCAGCGATTCGTTCCAGCGCCTCGACATGCGCGGCGCCGCGATCAACCAGGGTGCAAATGATTCCATCGATGGATGGGCTGTCCATCATTACTTCCAGGCAGCGCTCGTAGACCCCCGCAAACAGCGGATATGACGGCCCCATGTCGACCGGATTCCTCGCAGAGGCGAAGCTCGGAATCAACGACGAAATTCTTGCCTGCTCCTCGATGGATAATTGCGGAAGTTCCAAGCCCGCTTCCGCACAGGCATCGGAAACTTCGACGGCTATGCCCCCGGAGGCGGAGATGACTCCAACCCTTGGTCCTCGAGGCAGAGGCAGCCAATCCAAGGCTTTGCTCAGCTCGAGTACATCGAGGATTGACGTAACGTAAATTCCGCCGGCTTGGCGCACCGCGGCTTCGAAAAGACGCGCCTCCGAAGCAAGACTCCCCGTATGCGACGCAGCGGCGCGAGCGCCTGCTCCAGTCCTGGCCACCTTGCCGACGATTACTGGTTTGATAATCGAGCAACGGCGAATTGCATCGAACAGTGCGCGCCCGTCGCCAAAGCCCTCGCAAAACATTGCGACGACCTGTGTTCCGGGGTCAGTCCGAAAGTAGTCAATCAGTTCGAAGTCCTGCACATCTAGCTGATTGCCGTAATCGACGAGCTTCGACAAGGCGATGCCGTGATCCATTGCATACTCATACATCACCATCAGGGCTGCCCCGCTTTGCGTCATCAGGGAGATGGCAC
>CAZNBU010000301.1:4179-4839 GCA_964571035.1 uncultured Planctomycetaceae bacterium
CCCCGGGAGGCGCCCTAAAAGCAATCGAGGCGCTGAGTTTCCGCGTGCAGTTAAACAGTCCGGAAGAGTTGGGGCCGATCACGCGTATGCCGTTGCGCTTTGCAATTTCTTTCAGGTCGTGTGCGCGCAGTTCGCCATCTACTCCAATTTCGTTGAATCCGGCGGCAATCACCAATACCGACCGAATTCCTTTCTGCGCGCACTCCTCGACTGCGTCGACGACGGAATCGGCTGGAACAGCGACCACGGCAAGGTCCGGCACCGTCGGAAGGTCCATCACAGACCGTGAGGTCGGCCTACCGAGGATCCTTTGCCCCGACTTGTTCACGAAGAAGACTTCACACTCAATCGCGTCGGCGAGATTCTGGGCCAGGATGAATCCCAGCTTGGTCTCGTTTTGCGATGCCCCGAGCAGAACGATGGATCGGGGATTGAAGAACCCGTGCAGCTCATGGCGCGCGTCGACTTCCCCGGCCGCGATGCCCATCACCTGACCCCAATCGTGCGCGGATCGAAAATGAGCATCACCTCTCGTTTTGCTGCCCGGGAGAAGGACATTCGAAATGTCCTCCATACAAGATGACATCCTGCTTATGGTTATATGATTTGTGTTTGCATCCGGAAAGTCAAGCGGTGGCTCGAGTGCTCGGCACAGCCCTA
>CAZNBU010000302.1:0-4823 GCA_964571035.1 uncultured Planctomycetaceae bacterium
CGCGCCATGACCGACATCGTTATCACCCACGCCAGACGCACACCCATCGGCAAGTTCGGCGGCGGGTTGTCGGCACTCTCCGCGGTCGACATGGGCGTGCACGCCGTCAAAGCGGTGCTGGCCGAATCCGGCATTGATCCCGATCTCGTTGACGAAGTCTACATGGGCCACGCGCGCCAAGCCGGTTGCGGGCCCAACCCCGCGCGGCAGGTGACGATCCGCGCCGGGCTGCGCGACACCACCATCGCGACCACCATCAACCAGGCTTGCGCCAGCGGCCTCAAGGCGATCGTGCTGGGCGCGCAACAGATCATGGCGGGCGAGGCGAACGTTGCGGTCGCCGGTGGCATGGAGAGCATGTCCAACGTGCCGCACATAATCGCCGGGTTGCGCGACGGCCTGCGCATGGGCAACAAGGAAGTCACCGACCTGATGTACCGCGACGGGTTTCTCTGCCCGCTGGCGGATCAGCTCATGGGCCGCACCGCCGAAACCCTGCGCGAGCAATACAACATCCCGCGCGCCGAGCAGGACGAGCTTGCGGCCACAAGCCACAACAGAGCTGAAGCCGCGATCAAAGCCGGCGCTTTCAAGGCTGAGATCGCGCCGATGACCGTGCCGGGGCGCAAGGGCGACACGGTCGTCGAAAGCGACGAGCCGGTGCGCGAAGGCCAGACCGCAGAAGCCATGGCCAAGCTCAAGCCGGTGTTCATGGAAGGCGGCACGGTGACGCCGGGCAACGCCTCGGGCATCACCGACGGCGCGTCGGCGACATTGCTGATGTCGCGCAAGACGGCGGATCAGCTTGGCCTGCAACCACTCGCGCGCATTGAAGGTTGGGCGTTCGCGGGCGTGGACCCGAAGGTGATGGGCATCGGCCCGGTTCCCGCGACCAACAAACTCAATGAAAAGCTGGGCATCAAGGTCAGCGACTACGACCTGGTTGAGCTGAACGAAGCCTTTGCCGCGCAGGTGATCGCCTGCCTGCGCGAGCTCAAGATCCCCGCCGACCGCCTGAACGTGAACGGCGGCGCGATCGCGCTGGGCCACCCCATCGGCAACACCGGCGCGCGGATTATCACCACGCTCGCGCATGCGCTGAAGCAGCGTGGCGGCAAGCGTGGACTGGCGACGTTGTGCGTCTCCGGAGGGCTAGGGGCGGCGCTTTCTATTGTGAGGGAATAGGCAAGAGGTCGGAGATTAGAGGTCAGAGGCCAGGGAAGAACATCGCGGTGCCCCAGCTTTTCCCTAGCCTCTAACCTCTGACCTCTAGCCTCTCCAGGATCCGCATGACCGTCCGACTCAGCCGTGAACCGGGGCGCTACAGCGTTGTGCTGCACAAGCCGGTGTGGCTTGATCCCGCGTTGTTTGCCGGGTCGATGGCTGGCGCGCTTGCTGTGCCGCGGTCCGACACGGCGCGCATGTGCCGCCTGCAGCGCGGCATTCTCTTTGAGGGCGCGTTGCAGCGGCAGGCCGAGGCCGTCGCGTCGATGCTGACCGCCGAGGGCGTCGAAGTCACCGCCGTCGCGGACGACGACCTGCCGCTGATGCCCAAGCCGGTGCACGTCTCACTCGTATCTGTCGAAGACGACGGGCTCGCCACGCCGACTGTGGTCGGCGCGGGCATGCCCAAGCTGTGGCGCTGGGAGAACCTGGCGCTGGTGTGCGGCGGGATCCTGATCGGCCCCGACGCGCAGGCAGGCGCGCTGGTGGACAAGGTCGAGCAGGACGCGCTGGAAGAAGCCGAAGACCGCCGCAGCCTCGCCGGCCGCGCGCTGGAAAAGGCGCGCGACCGCGTCTTCCCGCTGCGCGAAGAGATCGACCGCCCCGAGATGGAGGTGGGCGACGCCGTGCAAGCGGCACTCGCCGGGCGAACCGGCGGGCGCGACGTGGGCGGTTTCGGGCGTATTGATACGGTCGCGGACCTGGTGTTCACCAAACCGTACGAGCGGCTGCGCATCACCGGCGCCTCGCGCGCGACCAACCTGGTGCGCAGCACTTCTCGCGCGCGCGACCTGCACGTGATGGCGAGTGAGTTCACCAAGCGCGCGCCGGGCGCCACGGTTCCGGGCGCGATGCTGGCGCTGGCCCACGGCACAGATTCGGGCGACTACGTGTTTGAGGACCTGCCACAGTTTGACGCGCACTGCCGCTGGGCGTACTACTGGCGCCTGCGCCGCATGGAAGAGGCGTGAAACCCAACGGTTACGCCTGGAGTTCGTACTACTGGTGTCCAGACGGGAAAGATCGCGCATGGCCGGCCATCTGTTGAAGTGCTTCGTGTTGCTGCTGCTTGTGCTGCCCGCCTGCGCCGGCACCGAGGCGCCGCCCGACGAGATGCTGCCGCCACCGCCCTCAAGGCAGGCGGAGCTGGTGCGCATCTACGACACCATGTGCGGCGAGGCCGAAGCAGCTGCCAGCGCAGCCGCCAAGCAAGCCGCAGCCGGCGATGACAAGGACCACCGCTTTCTCGCGAGCCTGTGGGGCAGCCGCCCACGCTCCGCCCCGGGCGCGCGCAGACTTGGCACCGCGCTGTCGGCGGCTGGCCATCACGAGAAGGCGTACGACTGGTTCGAGCGTGCCTTCCTGTTTGTGGACGCGGCCGACCCGCTCCTGCCGTGGCTGCGCTACGAGATGGCGCAGGAGTACGTGGCGCTGGGGCGCAACCAGGACGCGATCAACCTGCTAGCCAACCGCATGGGCACCGCGCCCCTGCCGCCGGAGCTGAAGCAGAAGTACGACGAACTGATCCGGCGGGCGTCGTAATTGATGTTCGTAGTTCGGTGTTCGGTGTCATGGTCGTAGGGAGGTGTAGTTCCCGACTGCCGACTGCCCGTTGCCGATTGCCGAACGCCCGCCATTGACCATCAACCATCAACCATCAACCATACGCCCATGCGCCACTACATGGACGAAACCCTGCTGATGCTGGCTGACAAGTGGGCCAGCTTTGCGCTGCATGAGGACCTTGGCCCCGGCGACCTTACCGGCGGCACGTTGCTGGATGCCGATCAGCGCGCGACCGCCGAGTTGCGCATCAAGCAGGACGGCGTGCTCTCGGGCGTGCAGTGGCTGGAAGTCGTGTTCAAGGCGCTGGACCCGCACGCCAACATCACCTACGAAGCCGCCGACGGCGACCGCCTGCGCGAGGGCTCCATCGCCGCGCGCGTCACCTGCGGCCAGCCGGCGCTGGTTGCCGGCGAGCGCTCAGCGCTCAACATCATCCAGCGCATGTGCGGCGTGGCGACCCTGACCGCGCGCTTTGTGGACGCCATTGAAGGCACGCGCGCTATGGTCTTCGACACGCGCAAGACCACGCCCGGCCTGCGCGCGTTCGAGAAGTACGCCGTGCGCTGTGGCGGCGGCGCCAACCACCGCATGGGCCTGTACGATGAGATGATGATCAAGGAGAACCACCTGCGGCTTGGCGGCGTGGGGTTGGCGGCAGCGATTGAACGGTTGCGCGCGGCGCACCCGGGCAAGCGGATCACAGCCGAAGCTGAGAGCATCCCGCAGGCCGAAGAGGCGATTCAAGCCGGCGCCGATATCGTCTTGCTCGACGATTTTTCCCTCGAAGACATCCGCGCGGTAGTGGCGACCCGCGGCAGCGACGCGGAATCGGTAAGACGCTGCCAGCTTGAGGTCTCCGGTGGCGTGACATTGGCCACTGTGCGTAATTACGCCGAGACCGGGGTGGAGCGCATCAGCGTAGGGGCCCTGACACACTCCGCGCCCGCCCTGGACCTGTCTTTGAAGGTGATCGGGTAGCGCACGCCCGAGACTTTTTCCTGTCAGCATGTAAGATTTGGCTCGCGTCGCGGGCGGTTCTTTGCATTACGCCCATAAAATATATCAATCTGACGGATTTTTCTTGCCCTTTGCATTACGTGGGGTATGGTTTTGATGTTCCGAGCAGTTGGGCTAGAGGCCCCGGGGGCAGCCCCCCTTCCCCCGGGGCCCACGAGCGCCCCCCTCCAGCTGTCGGGACCTGTGGGTTGGCAGGCACTGTATGTGAGCGACCAGTGCGGCTGTCTTCCGCGGGTCACCGGCAGCTGGAGCGGCGCGCCCGCAACCACATACGGTGATTCGTTGACCCTGCCCCTTCGGCGGGGTAGTTTCATAAGCCGTAATCTGTACGTTTCTTATGAAGGCCCGCGGGGGTATCCATGCCTAAGGACCGGTTGTTCCTTGCACTGCTGCTGATGAGCTTCGCCCTGATGGGGTTCGGTTGTGACGAGCCTGCGGAAAACCCGGGCGACGGCCCAATGCCGGACCGCGCCGGCGCCGCAAACCCGCTGCTGCGCCATTACTTCGATACCAATACCTTCCCGGACAAAATGGCTGCCTGGAAGATCCCCGAAGGGGACGAGTTCGAGGACGAGACCCTGGAGATGAACTTCAGCATGGGCGGCGGTGAGGTGATCACCGACGTCCGCGTTCGCGTCTTCATCGTGCCCCCCGGCAGCGCTTCTGAGTCTGCGCCCGACGTGCGCCTTCGCGTTAGGGCCCCGGACGGCACGACCTCGCGCTGGGAAGAAGTATCGTTTGTCACCGGCAACGGCGGCGAGGGTCTGGTTGACCTGAACGCCGAGATCGTGTTCGCCAACGAGTTCGACGGCATCGTCAGCACGGGCTCATGGCGCGTCGAGCTTCGCGACCCGGTTGAAGACGAAGACGGCCGCTGCCTGCTGCGCAACGCCACGCTGCGCCTCAACGGCGGCCTGCCCGCCGGCAGCGCAACCGGCAACGAGACACTGGTCGACCCGCTGGACGTGGGCCAGTACGACCGCCGCCTGCCGGAAGTCACGGCGCCGCGCACCACC
>CAZNBU010000303.1:0-4818 GCA_964571035.1 uncultured Planctomycetaceae bacterium
CTTCTGCCGGACCACTAAACACAATAACTTCCGAATCAAAGAAACCTGCCTTGGCGCCACCCGTAGCAATCCAACCCGTAATGAACGCCGCGGCCACGCTCGCCGCAGCCATCAAGCCGAGGCCCCAGCGGGACGAGAGGTGATAGAAAATTCGGGATTCCGGGGTTGGTACTGGGTTGGCGGAGGGCACTTCATTGGCGGCTGCCAGCACGTCATCAAAACTCAGCCGCAGTTTCGGAGTTCTGGCGGCCATCGCCGAGACTTTCGAGCGAATGGCCACCAGTTCTCCTACGATCTCGCGATCTTTGCAACGTTCGCCGTTAGGCTCCGGTAGTACGGAGGTCAGACCAGTAACGTGGTCCAGGACTGCCCGCTCGTCCTGCGTGAGCTTGAAACCGTCCCAATCCATGTCACTCCCTCCGGCCGTCACCGGCCAATTGTGAGCCCTTCAGCAACTCGTGCAGTGCGCGACGCCCGCGCAGCAAGTCCGTCTTCAGCTTGTTCAGATGGACCCCCAGCAGGTCAGCCGCGTCGGTGTAGCTCATGCCGTCGCGGTCTACTGCCAGGACTGCTGCCCGGTGATCCGCCTTCAGGCGCTGAAGCGCTGCAACCAGCTCACCACTCAGGCTCGTGTCGGACACGTCCGGCCGGTCCTGCGCCTCGTGCTCGAAGTCGCCGAACGGCTTGTGGCGGTTGGTGCGGCGCAGCGTGTCGATGGCGAAGTTCACCGCAACACGCTTCAGCCACGCTGCCAGGTTGCTCTCGTCGCGCGGGGGGCGGGTCAGCAGGCGCACGAAAGCCTCCTGCGTCGCGTCCTCTGCCGCGGCGCTGTCGAGCGTGAGCCTGTAGACGGCCGCGTGGACCGCCTGGGCGTGCTCGGCGAAGAGCTTTTCAATCCGTGCTGTGTCTGCCGTACGCATGACACCCCCCTCCGGGTAATGAAACGGGAACCCGACCCTCCAAAGTTTCAGTGCCCACAAAAAAAATCAGGTTTTGGGTGCTTGGTGCTGGGTGTTGGGTCAATGGCGGCGATAGCATTCCACCGTGACGACCCAACACCCAAGACCCAGCACCCAACACCTGCCGGAGGCCAAATGCAGCGCGGGGCCCAGCTTGGGCCCCGCCGCCCCGGCTCAACCTCGCCGGCGGTGCAGGCAATCCGCTTGATGTGCGCTTATGCAGACCGCGTGCCAGATAGATTGACACCCATCCCGCAGTCGTCGTAAACACGTTGCAAAAGGGGGACTTATGAAGACCGTGTCGGTTGCGCTGCTGCTCCTGCTGCTACTTTCCGGTGCCAATGTGGCACAGGACGTTCCCACCGATGACAACAAAGTTGACAACGTCCACCTTCTGGGGCGCTACCTCAAGGCTGAGGGGGCGGAGAAGGAGAGCCTGCGCAAGCGGCTGGTGGCGCTGACGACGCCGCAGTTACAGGCGGCGATTGCCGGGTTGAAGTTCGAAAAACCGGAAAAGACCGGCGTCACCAAGCACTACACCAAGTGCCCCGACGGTCACGAACGCCCGTACTGGGTCTATCTGCCGGAGTCCTACGACCCCGCAATCTCCTACCCGATGATGGTGCTGCTGCACGGCGGCGTGAACGCGTGGCCGATGGAAAACAAACCGGACGAAGACGGCACCCACAACGTGTCGCCCGGCGAGTACATGGTTGACCTGTACCGCACCGCCCTGCCGGAAGAGATGAAGTCGCAGATGATTCTTCTTGGGTGCTCAGCGGGCGTGCCGCAGACCGGCGAGAAAGCCGCATGGTGGCACGAAACCGGCCAGCAGAACGTGCTGCACATGGTGCGTGACGCTAAGCGCCGGCTGAACATTGATGACGACAAAGTGGTGCTGAGCGGCATCTCGGACGGCGGCAGCGGGTCGTTCGGGTTTGCGTACCGCCACCCGGATGTCTTTGCCGGGTACTACTCAATGATCGGCCACCCGCTGGTGGCCATGGCCGACGGCACGCCGGTGTGGTTCGAGAACCTGCACCAAGCCGACATCTACTCGTTCAACGGCGGCAAGGACACGCTGTACCCGGCCGCCAAGGTCAAAGAACTGTTCGAGCAGATGAAGAAGGCGCGGCTTCACTTCTTTGTCAACGAGTACGAAGACCTTGGGCACGAGGTTCAGCCGGTCATCAAGGATGACATGGAATACTACTTCAAGCACATCTGGCCGCGCCTGAAGCGCACACCGTTTTCCAACCTGCTGGACTGGACATGCGCAAGCAACGACCGCGGGCACTGCCGCTGGGTGCAGGTCACCGAGATCATGGACCTCGGCAAAGCCAGCGCGAACATCCCCAACTACAAGATCGAGCTGCCGACGCCGCGCGTGCGGCTGGGCGTCACGCTGGTGCAGAATTCGTCGCCGCCCAAAGTCGAGGCGGTACAGCCGGAGTCGCTGGCGGAGCGCATGGGAATCAAGGCGGGCGACGAGATCGTGAAGCTGGACGACAACGAGATCAAGACGTTCCAGGATCTCGCGAACGCGCTGGGTGGCAAAGCGCCCGAGGACAAGGTGAAGGTCGGGCTCAAGCGCGGCGACGAGCAACTCACCGTCGAGGGGCAGTTCGACAAGGCGGCGCCGCCCCCGCCCGAGCCTCTGTCAGCAAGGGTGCGCGGGTTCTATTCGGAGAAGTTCCCGGGCAGCGTAACGCTGACAGTGCGCAACACGGGCAAGGTCAAAGTGCACGTGCACCCACAGATGGTGGAGGGCGGATTCGTGAAGGTGGATGTCTTCTCGGGCCTGGAGGGCATGAAGTCGAAGCACTTCGCCGTGAAGCCCGACAACGACTACATCCTGCGCCGCTTCGAGGAGTCCGGCGATCGCAAGCTGCCGTTCATCTGCGAGGTCGAGGTGGATGTTGCCACGCTGCTGGGCGCGAGGCCGGCCCCGGAAGACGAGTAGCGGATTGAGCCTAGAGGCAACAATGCTGGATTGCGGCGATTCGCTGCCCAGCGCTTTGCCTTCCAGCCCCCGGAGGGGGCGCCCTGAGTTAGCCCGGCCGCGTGAGCGCCGGGATTCATTGCGGTGAAAATTATTGAGCCCCCGAAGGGGGCGGCATGAATCCTTGCGGGGCTGCGGGGCTGACGCCCCTTGCGATTCAATGCGCCCCTGCCGGGGCTCTGGGAGTCTTTCCTGTCGCTTTCCCGACGCTTACGCGATCGGGCTAATGCAGGGCGCACCCTCCGGGTGCTCAACGACCATCGGTGCCCAATCCAGCCGTGTTGGACCGGGGAGGCGGCAGTAACGGCGCGGCAGTGGGCTTTTGCTCCCGCCTCCAAGCTCCAAGCCTGCTCGCGACACCGCGCACTCAAGCCAAAGCGCCACGCATTCAAATGCGGCCGGCCCTGCTACAATCGAGTCCATGAAGGCGACGGCGATCTGCCTTTTGCTTGCTCTGGCCGGCGCGTCCGCGCTTGGCGCCCACCCGTTCGACGACAAGGTGGACATGGTGGTCGAGTTCTACCTCGACCGCGACCCCGCCACGCAGTCCGAAAGCATCCGGGTGGACGTGCTGTACTTCTACGACGGGTTTTTCAGCTCGTACGTCGAGTTGCAGGCGCTGGATCTCGACAACGACGGCCGCGTCACGCGCCAGGAGCGCGACGCGCGCTTTCGCGTCCTCGCCGGCGACCTGATCAATACACTCAAACTCACGCTGCGGGATCAGCCGATGACGCTGATCCCGCACTACGAGCACTTTGAATTGGTGGACATGTCCAACCCGGACAACTCCGCCGGCAACGCGTCCGGCATGGTCGTGAAAGACGCGCGCATCGGGTACACGTTCAAGTTCGACATCAAGCTGCCGGCGGCTTGGGATGGGGGCTCGCACCCGGTGGCGATGGTGATCGCGGACAAGCGCATTTTCATCGCCGACCCGCATGATCAGTTGCGCGTGTTCGATGACCGCGGCGAGCGCCGCACCACCATCATGACGCGCGAGTTCAACAAGACGCCCCAGGACTTCCTGCGCATGGAGTTCCTGTGGGAGGTCAAGACGCACACCGAGGCGCCGACACTGCCGCCCCCGGACGACCCGCCCGAAAGCGGTGCGCAGGCAACGCCCGTAAAGCCGGAGCAGTCCACGCGCGACCGCATGATCGAGATGTACGACCAGCGCAAGGACGAAACCTCGGACGACAACTGGATCGCTGAAGAAGTCGCCAAGCTGCGCGACAACACAGCCAGCCTGTGGGTCTGGATCGTGGTGCTGTTCGGCATGTTCGTGTGGGGCGCCTCGCACGCGGTGATGCCGGGCCACGGCAAGACGCTGGTTGCCAGCTACCTGATCGGCACGCAGGGCACGCGCGCCGACGCGCTGTTTCTTGGCGTGGTGGTGACCGCCGCGCACACCAGCGGCGTGCTGCTGCTGATGGGGGGCGCCTGGGCCGCCAGCGAGTTCTGGCCCGGCGTGCTCAAGAACCCGGAGCAGCAGCTTGCGGAGATGATCACGCTGGCGGTGGGGTTCACGATTCTCGTGATGGGCGTGGTGCTGGTGCTCAAGCGCACGGGGGGCGGGCACCACGAGCACGACATCTTCGGCCGCCACGTGCATCCGGAGGACGACCACTCACACCCGCACACCCACGCCGCGCACGGGAAGTCGCCGGAGGACTCCGACATTCTGCACGAAGTAACGCACGATCATCATCACCATCATGACCACGACCACCATCACGGGCATTCGCACGATCATTCCCATGATCACGGGCGCGACCCGTCGAAGATGACGCGCGGCGAGATTCTGTGGCTGGGCATCCTGGGCGGGATCCTGCCGTGCCCGGCGGCGTTTGTGCT
>CAZNBU010000304.1:0-4804 GCA_964571035.1 uncultured Planctomycetaceae bacterium
ACGCCGGCCAGTTCGACCCTGTGATCGTCGAAGCCGTGCAAGTGTGCGAGCCGCGCTTCGAGAAGCTGGGCGGCCTGGATGGTGAAGACGAGACCGCGTCTGAGCCCGAAACCGCCCGCTACAAAGAACCCATCGGTTCGTAGCGGACGCGCAAGCAGCGCGCTTTCATACTCTGACCTGAGTGCTATTCTGCGGCCCACATTTTGGGGCGATGTTTGCGTCGCCCGCAATCAAGGCAGAGGAAAGCGGCATGGCAGGGATTTCGCGCGTCGGTGTGATCGGCGCAGGACAGATGGGCAACGGCATCGCGCAGGTGTTCGCCGTCAACGGCGCACAGGTGACGATGCTGGACGTAAATGAAGACGCCCTGAAAAAGGGCGTGGCGACAATCCAGAAATCGCTCAGCAAGCTGGTCGAGAAGGGCAAGCTTGAGGCGGCAAAGAAGGACGCCGCGCTGGCAGCCATCAAGACCGGCACCGACTACGCAGCGCTCAAGGACTGCGACCTCATCATCGAAGCCGCCACCGAGAACCTTGAGCTCAAGCGCAAGATCTTCGCGAGCATCAACGCCGTCGCTTCCGACAACGCGATCATCGCCAGCAACACCAGCAGCATCAGCATCACCACGCTGGCAGCCGGCATGAAGCACCCTGAGAAGTTCATCGGCATGCACTTCATGAACCCGGTGCCGCTGATGCAGCTTGTGGAGGTCATCCGCGGGCTGGACACCGACGACGCCACCTACAACACGGTCATGGAAACCGCCAAGGGCCTCGGCAAGACGCCCGTCGCGTGCAACGACTTCCCGGGCTTCGTCAGCAACCGCATCCTGCTGCCGATGATCAACGAGGCTGTGTACGCCTATATGGAAGGTGTCGCCGACGCCGAGAGCATCGACCAGATCCTCAAGCTCGGCATGAATCACCCGATGGGCCCGCTCGCGTTGGCCGACCTGATCGGCCTGGACACCTGCCTCGCCATCATGGAAGTGCTGCACCGCGACCTGGGTGACAGCAAGTACCGCCCCTGCCCGCTGCTGCGCAAGTACGTCGCCGCCGGGCACCTCGGGCGCAAGACCGGGCGCGGTTTTTACAAGTATGCTTAGGCTGGAGCCGCAGATATGAACCAACCCCCGAACATGAACACTCCGTCAGGCTACGGCCCGCCGCCGACACAGGGCGCGAGCCAGCCGATTCCGCAGTCGGGCTACTCGTACCCGCCGCCACCGCAGGGCGTGCGCGGGTTCACGCGCCAGATCTTTCACCCGTCGGCGTACCGGCAACAGGGCAGCGGGGCGTGGGCAGCGGCGTCGTTGATCCTGGCGATCATCGGTTGGGTAACGCTCGGGTGCCTGGGAATCATCACCTGGCCGCTCGGGTTGCTGTTCGGGTTGATCGGCATGGTCGGCAACAAGCGCGCCAAGGGTCTTTCCTTCGCCGGTTTCATTCTTAGCGGCGCCGGGCTGGCGGTTGGTATCGGCTTGTTCGCGCTGGGGTTCCATTTGCAGTTCATGAAAGAAGGCATCGCCGAGCAGGCGGGCGCGCCGGTGGTGGCGGCAATCGCGCAATTCAAGGAAGAGAATGATCGCGTACCGCACAACCTGGACGAGCTGGTGACGCTCGGATACTTGCCGGCAACCTGGGACCAGGGGCTGGACGAAATCGAAGCCCACGTCAGCGCGGAAGTGAAGGGCAAGAAGTGGGAGGATTTCCTGCGCTACAAAGCGGGCGAGGACGCCGCGTGGGAAGGCTCCGGGTGGAACCGCGACAGCGGCGTAAGCATGGACCTTTCGGACTGGGAACTGCGCATCGACGGGCCAGCCGACGAGACCAAGGCAAAGACAACGTACGGGCTGGTGTTCATCGGCATCGACGGCGAATGGGGCACTGAAGACGACTCACCAGTGAACCAGCAGCCCGAGAAGCCGTACGAGTTAGCCGCGCTGTGGGGCGGCGACGAAGCCACGCGCGACGCCATGAAGACGCAGCGCGACCTGCGCCGCATGCTGCGACGTATCGACGTACAGCTTGAGCAGAACCAGCACCGCGCGGAGCGAGCCGAGACCAAGCTGCAGGAGCACAAGCAGCGGGTGCAGAAGATCATCCGCGACAAGAACCTCGACACCTACGAGCAGGCAACCCGCGACGAAGAAGCGGGCACCTGGATCAAGGTCGCCGGCGAAACCGCCCGGCTTGTGCAGGCGATCAAGTCCAAGGACGCCGAACTGTCACGCACGCGCAGCAAGCTGGAAGCACAGATGGCGATGCTCGACACGCAAGTCGAGATGGCACAGCTTGGCGGTAACGCGGACGAGATGGCGAAGCTGCACCAACTGCTGAACGAGGGCAAGAAGACGCTGGAAGCCGACGACTCCTACTTTGCCAAGGTCAGCAACGAGGAAGCAGCCGAGCAGTGGTTCAAGGAGAACATCCGCTAGCCCATGGCGCTCTCCCCCGGCACAGTGAAGTACATAGCCATCGCGGTCGTGATCGTGGTGGTGTGCCTGCTGGTGGTCAGCATCGTGTGGGAGGCGCTGAAGATCGCCATCGGGCTGATCATCGGGCTGGGGCTTATCTACCTGGGAGTCCGGTTCATCATGGGCAAAGGTCTGCCGCCCGCGATGAAGAAGGTGGCGGATAAGGCGTTAAAGGTCGCGAAAGAGGAAGACAAATCGGAGTAGAGACCAGAGGCTAGAGGTCAGAGGTCAGTGAACTACAAACCTGGCCCTTTCGGCGTGTTTGCCTGACCTCTAGCCTCTGACTTCTGACCTCTGCAAAAAAACTCATGATCGAAGTCCAGCACGTCTGCAAGAGCTTCCGCAACTTCCGCGCGGTGTGGGACATGTCCTTCCGGCTGGATAAGGGCGACGTGTACGGGTTCGTCGGCCCCAACGGCGCCGGCAAGACCACCACCATGCGCATGATGGCGACACTGCTGGACCCGGACTACGGCGACATCGTGATCGACGGCGTCAGCGTGCTCGACGAGCCCGAGTACATCCGCACCATCATCGGGTACATGCCCGATTACATCGGCGTGTACGAGGGCGTGGAAATTCGCGAGTACCTTGAATTCTTCGCAGCCGCCTACCGCATCCCGGTGGAAAAGCGCAAGCCGCTCGTAGACGAAATTATGGAGCTGACCGACCTCACCACTGTCGCCACCAAGGACGTCAGCACGCTCAGCAAAGGCATGCGCCAGCGCCTGTGCCTCGCGAAAACGCTGGTGCACGACCCCAAGGTGCTGATCCTCGACGAGCCGGCGGCGGGGCTTGATCCGCGCGCGCGCATCGAGCTGCGCCTGCTGCTGAAAGAGCTGCAGAAGCTGGGCAAGACCATCATCATCAGCAGCCACATCCTGACCGAGCTTGCGGACATGTGTAACTCGGTCGGCATCATCGAGCGCGGCATCATGCTCGCGTCGGGGCGCATCGAGGACATCCTCAACCAGCGCGCCGGCGGCATGCAGCAGCAACAGAAGCTGCTGCTAAGAGTGCTCGGCTCGCCGGACGAAGCCGTAACCGCGCTGCGAAGCCTGCCCGACATCGGCGGCGTTGAGATCGACCGCGGGCTGATCGTCTTCAACTTCATGCAGCCAATCGAAAGCAACCCCGGCCTGCTGCGAGAGCTGCTCAACCGCAACGTGCAGGTCGTAACGATGGCGCCCGCCACCCAGAACCTCGAAGACATCTTCCTCGACGTAACCAAAGGCGTAATCGCATGACCGGCAGCCTCAAGGACGCACTTCTAGCGCGTGTTGAAGCGGCCGCCACTTGGAAATGCGACACACCCGCAGACAGCGAGTCTCTAGGCACGACACCTGCTGACCTTGCCTCGCTGCTCCTGCGGGTGAACGGATGTGTCTTGTTTGACGGCGGGCTGCACATTCGCGGCACAGTTCGCGATCCCCAGTGGCATTCCCTTGCTGCAGCTTGGAAGGGGGATGGAGCTTTCACCGGCCGCTACGGCTCGGTGGAATCGTCCGACATCCCGTTCGCTCAAGACTGCGTGGGCGACCAGTTTCTGCTGCGCAACGGCAAAGTGCACCGGCTATCGGCCGAAACCGACGAGACTCTGGATCTGGATTTGGGATTGGGCGCCTTCCTGGAAGCGGCGTTGGCTGATCCCGTCGAGTTCCTTCAACTGGCCCCGCTAACACAACTCAGGAACAACGGCGGCGAACTCCTGCCGGGGCAACTTGTCAATGTGGCGCCGCCTTACTGCGTGAAGCATGAAGGCACCTACAGTTTCCGTGCAATCCCAGCATCGGACCAACTGGCCTACCTCGCGGACCTTGCAGCAGAGATCAGGCGACTTCCGGACGGCGCGAACATCACGATCGTGCCGACTCAGGACCACGGATAAGCAGTTGTCGGGATCTTGCAAATTGGGAATCAATTCCTGATTTGCAAACTCCAGGCAACTGCTTGACGCGAAGGAGCGAAGAACTGCCGAAGAACGCGAAGCGAAGCGGAGGCAACCACAAAGCACTAAAGTCGACCACCACCGCACGCCTCTTTCGTGCTTTTGCGTTTTAGTGGCCAAGCCGGTTGAAGTTCTCCGCGTCCTCCGGCAGTTCTTCGCTCCTTCGCGTCGGCAGTTCGAACCGGGTTAGATGTCCAGGTTCTTCACTTCCAGCGCGTGGCGTTCGATGAACTGGCGCCTGGGCTCAACCGCGTCGCCCATCAGGATCGTGAACATTTCGTCCGCGGCGTCCGCGTCTTCCATGGTCACCTTCATCAACACGCGGTTGGCTGGGTCCATGGTGGTTTCCAACAGCTCGTCGGCGTTCATTTCGCCCAGGC
>CAZNBU010000305.1:0-4802 GCA_964571035.1 uncultured Planctomycetaceae bacterium
GCAGCAGCCGGCCAAGTTCGCGCCACTGCGATGCCGTCAGCCGCGTGGGGGTGCCGCCGCCAATGAACACCGTGTCGGGTGCCAGCCCGTCCGGAAAGCGCATCGCAAGCTCAAGGTCAAGCGCAGCCAGGTAGCGGTCAATCTCGGCTTCGCCGGCCACGCCGCTGACAAAGTCGCAGTACTCGCACTTGCGCACGCAGAACGGGATGTGGATGTACAGGGGCGCAGCCATCAGGCTCCCGGGGGCCAGCAGTATAGGCGGGCGCATGCGCCGCGGAAGGTACTCGCCGCCTTGCCCGCGCCGGGGTGTGCGGTACATTCTGGCCGATGACTGAACCCGCCCTGTCGCCGCTGCAACGCGCCTTCACTCGCAAGGGATTGTTCTGGATCGTGCTGCTGGCGGCGCTGATTGCCGACATCGCGACCAAGGCGTGGGCCGACGCCAATATCCGCCCCACCGAGCCCGACGTCACCCCGTTTCTCGGACACTGGATCTCATGGAAGTGGGCGGAGAACCAGGGGGCCGCGTTCAGCATTCTCTACGGCAACCCGGGCCTGCTGGCTGTGATTGCGACGGTGGTGCTGATCGTGCTGGGCATCTACGTCTACACAGCCGATCCCCAACGCCGCGTGTTCCTGTTCGCGCTGGCGCTGGTGGCGGCGGGCGCGATCGGCAACCTGTACGACCGCATGCTGCTGGGGCACGTGCGCGACTTCATCTACTTTGATTTCGACCTGCCGTTTCACGGGTTCGGCGTGGGCAGCTTCGTCATCCCGCGGCGCTGGCCGGTGTGGAACATCGCCGACATGTGGATTATGGGCGGCGTAGGCATTCTCCTCGTGCTCAGTTTCAAGAAGCAACCAAAGCCTAGCCCCGCCAGTAATGGCGGGGCATCAGAAGAGAATTCGTCCGAATCAGATCCAGCAAACCCCGAAGCAGAAAAACCCGAACCCCAGGAGGCACAACATGCCTCTTGATCTCTCCGTCAAACTCGGGCCGCTGGAGCTCTCCTCGCCACTGATGACAGCCAGCGGGTGCAGCGGCTACGGAAAAGAACTCGACCGCTACCACGACCTCAACGTTTACGGCGCGCTCGTCGGCAAATCCATCAGCCGCAACCCGCGCCTCGGCAACCCGTACCCGCGCACAGCCGAAACGCCGGCGGGCATGATCAACGCCATCGGCCTGCAAAACGAGGGGTACGAGGCGTTCATCAAGAACACGCTGCCCAAGATGCGTAGCTTCGGGCCGAAGGCGGTGGTCAACATCGTCGGCCACGACTTTGACGAGTACGTCTGGCTGACCGAGCGCTTTGACGCCGAAGAAGGCATCGCCGCGCTTGAGCTCAACCTCAGTTGCCCCAACGTGGCCCAGGGGTTGCAGTTTTCGACCGAGCCCGGCCCGTGCGAGCGGCTGGTCGCCGCCTGCCGCGCCAAAACCAAGCTGCCGATCATTGCCAAGCTGTCGCCCAACGTCACCGACATCACCGTGATTGCAAAGGCCGCGGAAGCCGGCGGCGCCGACATCCTGTGCGCGATCAACACGCTGATCGGCATGGGCGTTGACTGGCGCACGCGCAAACCGTTGGTCGCCAACGTGACCGGCGGCCTCAGCGGCCCTGCGATCAAGCCGATCGCGCTGCGCTTTGTGCACCAGGTGTCGCGCGCGGTGAAGATCCCGGTGATCGGCATCGGCGGCATCAGCACCGCCGATGACGTGCTGGAGTTCATGGTGGCGGGCGCAAGCGCGGTGCAGCTCGGCACCATCCTGTTCGTCGAGCCCGACGCGGGCCAGACCATCCACGCCGGGTTGAAAGAGCGCCTGATCGAAGCGGGTGTGCAGCGCATCCAGGACATCGTGGGCACAGTGCGTCCCGTGCATCCTGTCGGTTCTTGATTTTGAACCAATGCCGGCGCGACGGCCATTTCCGGAACAACCGGGCGAGCGCATGGGGTTAAATCATTACCCAGTTGCGTGCATCTTAACGGAGCGTGCCATGAGAAGAACCGCATTGCTGCTTAAGCGAGACGATTCCGTGTGCGGCGTCGATGACGGCCGCGCGGGCGTCGAGAGCATCCAGCTGCTCGAAGGCTCCCACGAAACAGAGCGCATCAGCATTGAAAAGGCCAAGCCGGACCAGTTGGCCAAAACACTGCGCGCGCGCGGCGTCACGGACATTATCGCGGACCACTACCAGCCGCGGAGCCTGAGCCAGCTGCGCGAGAACGGTTTCACGCTCTGGATCAGCCCGCCGCATGCAAGGCGAAACGACGCCGAGCAGGCGTGGCGCAAGGGCGCGTTGTCCGAGGCGATGCTCCCCGGCGACGTGCAACCGCGCTCCAAGAAGGCTGATCGCAGCTTTCAGCCCGACCTTGAAGGGCGGCGGCCCTCGCTGGAAGAAGAGTAGGCCGCAACGCAGGCAATCGTAACCGGCGACCCGTTCGAGAACGCGTCACCGGATGACGGACCGCCTTGGCGCCGACGGGCGACGAGGCGGTTGCCATTTGCACGCCGGGAAACGTTCCGCCCGCCTTCTCGCGCGCCATATTCCGACCTGCCCCGTGTTCCACACAGCCGCCAGCCTTCTACCGTGACGCGCAACTGGCGGCGACCGGGAAGTGCGCTCAGGGGTGCATGGCACAGAACTCCGATCCGGTTTCCGTAACCGACATACTTCAGCGACGGCCGAAGCATCATCACAACCAGTTGCTGTAGTATTGGTTACAGCCAACTCACACGAAACCGGGATATTTATTAAAGTTTTGACTTGCCCCCCCCCCGAACATGCCAGACTGTGTGAACCTTAGCGCAAACTGAAAGGCCGGCAATGTCGAAATCAAGCGGCGTCAACATGAGGCACCTGAAATTGCGTGTCGCAGGAGTAGTGATCATCTTGGCCTCTCCAGCTGCAGCCATGGTAGCTTGGGCGGCATCTGCTTTTTTCTTGCCTCTGTGGAACTACGACGGCGGCGGTATCAATTGGAACCTTGGATCGGATCAGTATCTAGTGGCCGACTATGCACCCGGTCAACCAGTAAGGTCGCGAGCCGACGGACTGATCTGCAACACACTCGCTGACTACGACAAGTCCACGTTCGTGCACGATGAAGGTCACTACTATGGAGTGATTGCCGACGCCGATCCGCCCCGCTGGGTAGTGAAGATGAAAACTTTTCAGCCAATAGTGGTGTCGGCCACCGGAGAGGGTTCGTCATGGGTCCACGTGTTGATGGGTAAGGGCTACCACTTTCTTTCGCACGTAAAGCATTTCGGCTATGGCACAGCCAACGGAGCGGTGATGGTTTACGATGGCGGTGATTTGATGGTCGCGAGCGGCGCTAGCGATGTTGATGAAGTTCTTTGGGAGCAGGTGTCGCAGACGCAGCAGATACCTTATATGCACAAGGAAACGGACAGCGGGACTCTCGTCAACTACTCTGTCGACGAAGATGGCGAGTATATCTATCATGAAGAAGAGTTGGAGATTTTTGCTGCCGGTCTGGTACTAGTGCTAAAAGACGACACCGATACCGTTCGGTTGAGACACGTCCCGTTCCAAGTAGACGGCGGTCCTTTACTCGGCCACAATGTTTGGCTAGAGCTAAACATGATAAACAGTGACGCAGGGAAAATATCAGGGACGGTTGAAGCATTCAACGACGGTACAATACCTCCTACGTCACTTCTGCAAACACCGGACGGAACGGCGGCATTCGAGTAGCCGGTCCCGTTTTTTGACACTCGATTGACTGTGTATGCCAAATCAATCAACTACGAATCCAAGTCGGCGCAGTACGCGAGGCGGAATCGCGTGCGCCCTCATTGTTATCACACTCGGCTGTGCGTTGTTGATCTGGGTCTACGCAGGGGACGGGCCAACTACCGGGTCTTCATCCGAGGTGGGCGCGTCTACCGGAGCGCCGGGCGATAGTCGAACGCTGCCACGAGCTGAGTTTTCCACACTACCTTCGAACGATAAAAGCTGGCCTCGGCGGCCGAGTGAACCAGTAGAGGGATTCCCGAATCGATGGAGAGTGGCGTGCGCCGCCGTCGATGGTTCCGCGGTCGCGGGGGTTTTGGTGGCAGTGCGGGCATTCGGATCGGCCGATGGTGACGACGATGAGGAAACTCTGGTACACTTGACTTCTGATTCGGGCGGCATTGTACGCGCGGAGTTCACGTTCACGCCCAAATCGATGCTAGTTGAAGTGTCAACAAGCGAATGGTTCAGCACTCGGCGGCTTACGCTTGCGGATTTCCAAGCAGACCAGATCAATCAAGAGTACACGGCCGACCTTGTGCTGACGCCCGTAGCTCGCCTATTTCTCGACGTTGAGTATGCGGACGGATCGGCATACGACGGCATCCTGCAATTGTCGCAGCCCGGCTGGACGAATGCGGTAATGATTAAAGCGGGCCGCGCAGAAGTACATATGCCAGTCGATCAAACGCTCGCGGCGGCGAGGCCGGAGAAGGCGGGATTCACGATGCTCTATCGCACTTTGGGCGCCACGGAGATAACGCACAATGCTCGAATCAACTTAGTCATTGGGTCGTCCAAATGGCCGAGGTCCGGACTGATTGTGCGCGCGCCCGATGCCCCTGGAATGAGGCCGGGAGAGATTTATCTTCGGATCACGCACAAAGAAGGTGACAGAGTCGCTATGCGGGGTCGTATGGCCTACAACTCGCACAAACTTGCGGAGTACTCGAACTACGAAATGAAACCTGGCACCTACAACATCACAGTCAGATCAGGTGACTACATCGGAACTTCGACCGAACTACTTGTTCCCAGCCA
>CAZNBU010000306.1:0-4751 GCA_964571035.1 uncultured Planctomycetaceae bacterium
CGTATACGACGGCACGCAGTTGGTCGAGAACCTGATGGCGCTGGGTTGGGGCCCGGAAGAGTTCGCCCACGCCATGAAGTTCAAAGAGCTGAAGGACCTGCCGCAGACCACCCGCGACCTGATGGCATGGGGCGACCCGGCGCTGGTCTGGCAGGCGATAGAAACGGATGCGCCGGAGGCGGAGCTGTCGAAAGCCGCACAGGACTACTACCGCAAGCAGACCCGGCAGGGCGGCGACAACCCCAAGGTGCTTGAGGTTGCGGCTCGGCGGGCGGGCGCGGTCAAGCGCTGGTTCCGCACCGGCGGGCCGGGCGTGGTCGGTGTGTACGTCGGCCCGTGGCCAGCCGCCAACGGCGAGCCCAAGGCGCCGGTCGCGGCTGTGCGCGAGATGGAGGACCTGGACGCGGAGACGTTCGCGGCGCAGTTGAGCGACCCGATCCAAGCGCACTTCCGCAACGTGAAGCAGACGCTGGTGCTGGTGGTGTACGACGACGGCAGTGGGCGCGCGATCCTGCGCCCGGACGCGGGCAGCGCGGGCAACTACGGCGCCGGCAGCCCGACCGGCAACGTGGCGACGCGCGACAAGCTGTACGAGGGGCGGGTTACGTTGCAGGGGCGCGGGGCGCTGATGTACTCGGTGTTCGCGGGCAGCGTCACAATCGCGCCGACGCAGTTCGAGTTGGTGAACCTGCAACTCAAGTGCAAGGGCGCGCTGCTGGTTGCCGACATCGACGACGGCGTGCAGCTCTCCCCGTTGCTGCTCAAGCGCACTACGCGTTTGGTTGAGGCGCCTTAGGCGTTGCCTGGTATCGAAGCAGACCGGTCGAAACTGGTGCCGGCACCGCGAGGTGCCGGCTTGTTTGTCATCGCGCGCAACCGGCAATGTGGTTCGCCCCGACCTTGCGGTCGGGGCACTAGTTACGCTGCTTGATTCTATGCCCGCGCACCGCTAGTCGCGGTCGATCAACCCGTCGCGGATCAGCCGTGCCTTCAGGGCGATGCGGCTGCTGACGCCAAGTTTGCGGTAGGCGCGGCGGACGTGGGTGCGCACGCTGTTGAGCGAGATGCCGAGCGCCTTGGCGACATGGCGATACCCCGGCGTCCGGCATATCTGCTTCAGGACCTCCAGCTCGCGCGGCGAAAGCTCGCTGGCGCGCCTTGCTTCCGTCACATGCACCAGCAGCACCTTGTCGGGCGGGGCGTCGCTGCTTTCGCGCACCTCGGCGCGCAGAAACACGTCCGGGTGCGGCACGCGGATCGAGTCCGGTCGCGGCATACGCCGCCGCGTGCGCATGGAAACACAGAACGGCCCGGCGAACGCCGCAGCCGCGGTCAGCAGCGCCGCGTTGTTCAGGCGGCGCAACTCCACCAGATCCTGCAGCGCCGAGTTCTGCCACAACAGCGTGCCGTTGCTCAGGTAGACCAGGGCCGGCGGCGCGCCGAACTGCTGGTAGTCGCGCACGACATCCAGCGCAAACTGCGAGCACTTGCGCTCAGCCAGGTGGCGAATGGCTTGGAGCAATCCCGGCACCGCCGCGCGCAGCACGGCGCCCATGCCGGCGGCGCCAGCCGCAAGTTCTTCAACGGCGTTCACGAAACTCTGCTCAGGCGAGTGCGCACCCCGCGCGCGGTGATAGGCGGGCATGGCGGCGTGGTAGTCAGCGATCGGGACGGCTTCGGCGTACAGGTCTTCGACAGCGCGAGCAAGGCGCACGACAGTCGCGTCGTTAACAGTTGCCGGAGCAAGCGCATCTCTGATCGGTTCAATGATTGCTTGCACACAAGAATGGATATCCTGCGCACGGAACGCGTTCGCCAGCAATTCGGTCAAGTACTGAAGCTGCGCGTCTGTGGGTTCTGCCCGCCCCATGCAATTTCCTGCACCCCGGGTGAGACCGGACGCTAGATGGGCAGTTTTGGCAATTCAACCATTTTCCGCAGACAACATTCGACCTTGAAAAAATGAAACGACCCGGCAACGCCGAGTCGTCCCATTGATGCGACATGGCACTACTTGGACAGGTGAGTCTCCTCTTCTTCCACTTCCTTTTCGTCAGCCGGTGCGACTACGGTTTCCGCCGTCGGCTGTGTCTTGCGCTTGGATTCGCGCTTGCGCTGTACCTCCAGCAGCTTGGCGCGGGTTTCGTAGTCCAGGCTGCGCGGCGTGTAGCGGGCGGCCTTCATGCGCTCTTCCTGCTCGATGTGGGCGCGGTCGATGGCTGCCTTCACGTCGTTGAGCGTGGACATCGCTTCCTTGTGGCGTGATTCGCACCCGCCTTTGCGCTCACGCATCTCGATCAGCTCTTCGTTGCGCTTGAGGCGCTCGATCTCGCGCAGCAGCGTGGTGTATTCCGCTTCGAACTCGGCTTGCTCCGTCCGCAGCTCCGACAGCTCGACTGCCAGCCCGTCCTTTTCGCTGACCAGCACGGCGCGCTCGGCGTTGATGTCCTCAAGCCGGTTGGTGTACAGGGTGCGGGTTTCGGCGATGCGGCCGATCAGGGTCTGCGCCTCGGCTGTGGTGTAGTTGGAGCCGCGGTGCTCGATCACGCGCTTGTCGGCGTAGACGCTGCCGACAACGTCGCGCTGGTCCTCAAGGTACGAGATGTCTTCCTCGCACAGGCGCACGATGTCGTTGGCGCGGGCCTCTTCGCGGGTGAGTTCGTCGAGGCGGCGATCCACTTCAGCGGCATGGGAGCGGATGGTTGCGATCTGCTTGGGGTACTCGCTGCGGAGCTTGGCGAGTTCCTGTTCGAGATCCTTCTGCTTCTTGATGAGCTCGTCCACTTCGCTCTGCGCCATGTTGCGCAGGGCCTGGACGGCGTCGTGCGTGCGGGCTTTGCCGAGTACAACGTGCGCCGCCGCGACGACGCCGATGCCGCACAACCCGACGATGAATACGGTCTTGAAAAAGGTTTTCATGAAATGGCCTCCTGGTTTGCGCGATGTCTGGTCAGGAGATGATTGAGGATTGCCGCGCGGGGATTTCAGGCGGCGACGACGAATGTAGGTTGAAGCAGGAGTTTGGGGTTTGGGGTTTGGGGTTTGGGGTTTGGCCGTCTCCCCTGAACCCCAACCCCGAAACCCGAAACCCTGTCGTTCCCATGCGCATTGGCCTGCTGGGCGGCGCCTTTGACCCGCCCCACAACGCCCACCTTGAGATCGCCCGCCGTGTGCGCGAGGCACGGGGGCTGCATCGTGTGGACCTGCTGGTCACGGGCGAAAGCCCGCACGCCGCAGGCAAGGTGCTCTCAGCCGGTGTGGATCACCGCTTGGCAATGGCACGTATCGCCGCCACCGGACAGGAGGGGGTAGGCGTCGAAGACTGTGAAACACGCCGCCGGGGCAAGAGCTACACGGTGGACACCCTGCGCGAGCTGGCGCGCGAACACCCGAAAGACGAATTCTTCTTCCTTATAGGAGGCGACATGCTGGCGGATCTGCCGCGCTGGCGTGAGCCGGAAGAGTGTCTGCGGCTTGCCCGGTTCGTGCCGGTCTTTCGGCCGGGGTTCACCAACGAGGTCTTCGACCGCCTGCGCAACGCACTGCCCGCGCCCGCCATCGAGGCGCTGCGAAAGAACGTCGTGAACATCCCGCTGATGGAAGTTTCCAGCACCGCAATCCGAGCCGCGGTAGCCGCAGGCGAAAGCATCTCTCAATGGGTCTCGCCCGGCGTTGACGCCTACATCCACGCCAATCGCCTGTACGTCTGAATTGCGCTCTCACGCAAACCCGCGAAGCGCCGCAAGTGACTATGCACGCGGCTTGTTTGAGTCGATGGGACGGCAACGACGGTCAGGATGTTCAGGATTATCAGGATGAAGCGGACCGACTCCTGACAATCCTGCTCATCCTGAAAATCCTGACGCTTGCCTTTCGGCGCGGCTACACAGCCAACATGCTGACCGGTTGGGGCGTTTCGCGGGTTTGCGTGAGACCGTAGTTGCTTTCTCTGCGGCTCCGCGCCTCTGCGAGAGCCCGCATTTGCCGTGCATTAGTTCCAGACACACCCCGTCGTTCTCCTCGTTGACCGCGGGGGGGTTGGGCCTAGTATGCCCCGCGTTTCATTGGACCTGACTGGCTGACCCGAGGACGATCGATGCCCGACACACCCAGCTTCAAAGACCTTAAGCCGCCCAAGGAAGGCGCGCGCATCACCTTCAAGGATGGCGACCCGGTTGTCCCCGACAACCCCATCGTGCCCTACATTGAGGGCGACGGCATCGGCCGCGATATCTGGAAAGCCAGCGTGCGCGTGTTCGACGCCGCGGTCAGCAAGGCTTTCGGCGGCAAGCGCAAGATCAACTGGTTCGAGGTGTTCGCGGGCGAGAAAGCCAACGACAAGTACGGCACCTACCTGCCCGACGACACCATCGAAGCCATCAAGACCTTCGGCGTAGGCATCAAGGGCCCGCTGACCACACCGGTCGGCGGCGGGTTCCGCAGCCTCAACGTTACCCTGCGCCAGGTGCTCGACCTGTATTCCTGTGTGCGGCCCGTGAAGTACTTCGAAGGCGCACCCAGCCCGATGAAGGACCCCAGCCAGGTGGACTTCATCATCTACCGCGAAAACACTGAGGACGTGTACAGCGGCGTAGAGTGGCGCGCGGAAACACCCGAAGCCAAAAAGGTCATCGACGCGCTCAACGGCGTGCTCGCCGGCGACCCCGCCACCAAGGGCAAGAAGATCGCTGAAGCCAGCGGCATCGGCATCAAGCCGATCAGCAAGTTCAAAAGCCAGCGCCACATGCGCC
>CAZNBU010000307.1:0-4733 GCA_964571035.1 uncultured Planctomycetaceae bacterium
AGCCGAGCTGGAGAAGCTGCTGCGTGACAGGTTGGGGCGGGAGATTGCCATGTGCGTTCGCGGAAGGGGTCAGAGGCCAGTGGTCAGAGATCAGGGAACTGCGCTGACCGTTGACTTGGCGATTGACCCTCGAAACTGATTCTCTGACCTCTGTCCTCTAACCTCTGACCTCTGATCAAAGCGACTGCATCAGTGTCGCCATCAATTCGTCCACCACCGCGAGGTAGCGCGCAGCCGCCTGAAACGCCCGTTGGTGGGTGATCAAGGAGACGGCTTCTTCATCCAGGTTGACGCCGGAGATCGCCGCGCGTTCGTTCTCGATCGCGGTCAGCACCACGCCCTGGTTCTCCGCCAGTTCGCGGGCTTCTGCCGCCTGCACACCCAGCGCGCCGACCATGCCCTGAAAGTAGTCCTCCAGCGTGGCGGAGCCGTTGCCAAGCAGCATCGCGGACTGGATGCCCGCCAGCTGCAGAGCGATTCCGTTGTCCCCGGGCAACCCGCTTGCGCTCAGCGCCAGCTTTTCCGGCGAGTTCAGCAGCTCGGTGCGCACCGCGATGTTGCCAGCGTCGCGCCCGGTAAAGAGCGTGTTGATGCCCGCGGCCGCAAGGAACCCGCTGGTGTCGCTCTCAAACCGAAAGCTGATGTCGGCGTGTGTGCTGACCAGCTCAAAGCGCATGTCCTGCGTGATGCGTGCCTGCACGGGCGGGTTGGCGCCGTACTTGGCAGCCAACTGCGCGTTGATGTCGGCCACCATCTCCTGCAGCGTGGTGTCGTCGGTGGCGGGCGGCGTCGGCAACCCGTCGAGGTCGAGCTCAATGTTGAAGCGGTCCTCGGTCTGCTGCGCGGCGTTGCTGACCACGAGCTCGAAGCTGCCGTGCTTGACCGGGTACTCCAGGCTGGTCACCTGAAAGGAGTCGCCCGCGGCGATGCCGCCCAGCGGCGGATCGAACGCCAGCTTGCCGGTGACCGGGTCGTATTCGCGGATCACAGCGCTTTCGCCGCGGCGTTCGCCGCCTGTGAACAGCACCTTGGCGCCCTTGAAGAAGTCGGGCGTGCCGCCGGGGACGTTGGCGGGATAGCCCTTGAGCTCCGGCGCGAAAATCCAGCTTCCGTTGTCGGCTGCGCGTTGCGCCACGCCATTCACTGCCAGCGGGGCATTGCCCAGGGCGTGCGGCGCGGCGAACGATTGCGACTGCACCGCATTCATTGGCGTCAGCGAAGCCCCGGTGCTGTGCGCCAGGTTGGCGGCTGTGATCAGCGCGCGCGCGATCCGGTCTAGGTCGCCGAGAAACTGCGGCAGCACTTTGTCGCGCGCTTCCAGCATCCCGCCCAGCGTACCGCCGGTGGGGCGGAAGGCCTGCCCGCTTTCGGCGAAGCGCAGCTCATGGATCACCACGCCGCGGTCGGTGGTGGGTTCGGTCTCAAGCTCGTACGCGCTGTGGTTACGCACGAGGTAGCCGCCGCCGGTCACTACATCGACGGAGCCGTTCTTCTGCTCGATGACGCGAACCTCGACAAGCTCCGACAGCGCTCGCAGGCGCAGGTCGCGGCGGTCGCGCAGGTCGTTGGCTTGCGCGTTGATGGTGCCGCCGACTTCGGCGCGCATGATCTGGTCGTTCAGGTCTGCTATCTCGCGCGAGATGCGGTTGATGTTGCCGACCGCCGCGCCGATCTCCCCGTTGGTCTGCGCCCGGGCGTCATTGATCGCCGCGCGATTGGCATTCAGCGTCTCGCTCAAAGCCTGCGACTGCTGCACGAAGGTACGACGCAGCGCAATCTCCTGCGGGTTCTGTGTCATTGCGTTCGCCGCGTTGAAAAACTCGCTCATGCGCACGCCGATGCTGCGGTCCGACAGCGTGTCGAGCGCGGTCTCAAGACGCGAATAGGCTGTGTTCTGCTGCAAGAGGCTGGCAAGCCGTGTAGTCGCGTCGCGCATGCGGGCTTCGACCACCCGGTCGTGCATGCGGGTGACGCCCTTGACGCCGATGCCCAGGCCGTAGAACGCGCTGCCGTAGCGCTGGGAGTTGATCGGCTCCATCTCCACGCGCTGGCGCGAGTACCCCTCGCTGGTGGCGTTGGAGATGTTGTTGCCGACAACCTGCAGCGCGCGCTGCTGCGCGACTACCGCGTTCTTGCCGATTTCGAGTGCGCTGAACAATCCCATCTCAAACGCTCTGGTTCACTAGCGCCCTGGACGCGAACGGCTTGGCGTAGCCCTTGCGCCCGTAAGTGTTCTGCTCGCTGCTGCCGCGGGTGATCAACTCCAGAAACCCGTGCACGTGCTCAAGCCCCTGTTTGCAAAGCTGCGCGTTCAGGCGGTTGATGCGCGCCAGCTCAGCGGCCAGGCCGATCATCCGGGTGCGGACTTCGGTCAGCGCTTCGCCTTCGGGCGAGTCGCCGGCTTGCTCTGCCAGGGTGCTCAGCGTCGCGTTGGCATCGGGCGACAGGGCCGCCATTTCGGCTTCGCGCAACTGGTGCACGCGGCGGATACGGGCGATCAGCTCGTTCTCGCGCTCAACCGCCCGGTCCACTTCCGGAAGCTCAAACCCGACCAGCGCGTCGCGCTTGCGCTGCGACGTCTCGTGCAGGCGCTGGTACAGCCGCTCCAGGATCGCCATGGTTTTCAGCAGGCGTTGATAGTTCATTTCGTTGCTCCGTAAGCCTTTGCCGCGATAGCCTCGGCGATGACGTGGTTGCGTGCTTCGGTTGTGGCGTATCCCTGCATGCGGCGGGCAAGCGTGCTTTCGACCATGTCGGTCAACCCGCCCGTGCGCGACATGCTCTCTGCGTATTCCTGGTCGAGCATGCGTGTGAACATCTCCTCGCCCTGGCCGCCGTGGAACATCTCGTTCTTGTCGATCGTCTGGCGCTGCGAGGCGATCAACTGCGCGTAGAAGAAGCTGGCGAAGTCCCTGGCCGTGTCGCGCACCTTCGCCCGCTCGTCGGTCTCGACGCGGCGCAGGTCGGTCGGCAGGTTGTCCAGGCTCTTCCATTCCATGGCGTGGCTCCCGGTGGGGTGGCTGGTAGGGGCGACGCTTGCGTCGCCCTCGAACAGTTTCCCCGATGCGGGCGACCCAAGGGTCGCCCTTACTGCCGTTTCTCCCGGCGGGGTATTGCAAGTACCCTGCCAGATCGATTACTCCCAGATCACCTTGGCTTGCAGCAGGCCGTTGCGTTCCAAAGCTCTCATCACGGAAATCTTTTCTTCCGCGCTGAGCTTCAGCAGGTTGAAGGTGTCGATGAGCTGCGTCAGCTCGACCGACGGTTTGTTCACCGGCACGGTCGCGTCTTTGACTTCGGTGTTAGGGGCCGGCTTGTCGGGGATCTCGCCGTCGCCGCCGATCTGCACGCTGACACCGCGCACAGTGAACGCGCCGGGCAGCACCCGGACGTTGCCGGTGAACGCCAGCACGCCGGTCTTCTGGTTGATGCTTACCTGGGCGACGACGTCGGGGCTGACCGCGGTGGTGTCCACGATCTCCTTGAACTCCATTTCGCGGCCGTGCCAGCGCTCGGGGATCGAGACCGCCACAGCGCCGTCGTGCATCGCCTTGGCGTAGCGGATCTCGGGGATGCCCGCGTCGCCCACCACGCCCAGGAACGCCGGCGATTCATTGATACGGCGGGCGATTTCGACCGCCGTGGTGCTGTCGGGGTGCTTCAGGATCAGCGTCATGACTTCGGTGCGGCGGCCGTAGTCGTCTTCCTGCACCTCAAAGAAGCGCACGGGGATGTCGCGGACGATTTCGCCCTGCACGGTGGCGACGCCCGGGGCGACCGCCTTGCCGTTCTGCGTTTCCATCACCAGCGCGCCGGATGCTGTGATGTAGACCGGCTTTTCGTTGGTGTCGTAGGCGTAGCGCAGCATGGTGGGGAACAACGTGCCGCCTTCGAGCGACTTGCTGTTATCCGACACGGCCACGGTGCAGTTGACGCGCCCGCCGGTTGTGCCGCCGAATCCGTCCACTGTGACCGTGATCTTGACCCGGGCCACGTTCTTGCTGGCGTGGGTGCCACTGCGCTCGTTGGGGGTGAGCTGCCGGCTGATGGCGCGCAGCATCTCGGCGGTAGTGGCGTCCTTGGCGTCGCCGGTGCCCTTGAGGCCGAACACGAGGCCCTCGCCGACGAAGGTGTTGCCGGCGGTGTTCTTATAGGTGGTGATGTCCTTCACTCGTACGCTCACCTGCGCAGCCATCGGCGTCGCGACAACTGCCAAAAGCAGTACGCGAAGAAGCGAAGGAGCGAAGGAGGCGCGAAGAGCCTTCACAGTCTTGTCGGCGCAACCTGCGATGGAGCCTGCGGCGCCTTTGGAGTTCTTGAGTTGAGTCATGTTAGTCATTGCCGTTGCCTTTCGTAGTTCTTCGCGTTCTCAACAACCTTCGCGCCTTCGCGTCCAAGCCCTTAGAAGGGCCAGAGGAAGTTCAGCAGGTCGGTGAACCAGCCTGTGCTGGCGCTGTCCGAAACGTCGCCTTCGCCGGTGTAGCGCACGCGCAACCCGAAGGTGCGGTTGGCGTCGATGGCGCGGGCCTTGGCGTCAATCATCTGCGGGTCGATGCGGCAGGTCAGCTCGACACGCTCGGTGTCGTCCATGACGCGGATTTCCTTGTACGCGCGAACTTCCAGGTGGCCGTTGGGCAGGATCTGCACCACTTCGGCTGTGATGACGTCGCTGAAGGTGCTGATGCGGTTGCGCGCGCCGTCGTTCGCCACCTGATAGTCGGCTGAAACGTCGA
>CAZNBU010000308.1:0-4682 GCA_964571035.1 uncultured Planctomycetaceae bacterium
AGGACGCCAAAGAGCAGTCCGACCGCGTACTGCGTGAGTGGAACGAGAAGCAGAAGAACGCGCGCCTGATGCAGCTGGTCAGCGACCTGGACCGCACGCGCGAGCCGGAGTCGATCCTGCCGCAGCTTCAGTACCTGCCGCTGTCGGACCTCTACTTCGTGCTGACGCAGAGCAAGAACGTGGATAATCGCGCGGCGATTGTGTCGGCGCTACCGGAAGAGGTGCAGCGTTCGTTGGCAACTCTGGGCAGCAACCCGGCGGGGCTAAGCCAAAACTAGTGCCCTGAGCGCAAGCTCAGGGCGAGTAGGGTAACCCGTCGCTCCATGTAATAGGCTGGCAGCTAGCGCAGCCGGCACCAGTTTGCTGCTAGGCCTTGCCGTCCAGCTTGTTGATCTTGGCTACGCGGTCGGCGTGGCGGCCGCCTTCGAACTCGGTGCTCAGGAACACATCCAGCGAGGCGAACACCACTTCCTCGCCCATGCTTCGCCCGCCGAAGCAGGCGACGTTGGCGTTGTTGTGGCGGCGCGAGAACTCCGCTTCCCACGAATGATGCAGCACCACCGCGCGCGCGCCGGCCACTTTGTTCGCGGTGATCGCCATGCCGATGCCGCTGCCGCAGCACAGCACCCCGCGCTCGGCTTCACCCTGCGCGACCGCGTGTGCGACACGCTGAGCAAAGTCGGGGTAGTCCACGCGCTGCTCGTCGGATGGGCCGAGGTCGTTGACCTGATGGCCGCCCTTGCGCAGATGCTCGACGACCGCCTGCTTGAGCTTGAACCCCGCGTGGTCAGAGCCGATGGCGATGATCATGTCCCGTCTCCCTGCCCGTAAAATACTTTCTCAAACTCGGACTCCAACGCGCCGCCGTCCGCCCAGCGGCACAGCAGCTCGTCGCGCACGTACGCCACGATCTGCGCCGCGGCGCGCCGGTACCCCGGCTCGGGCCCGCCCATTGGGTCCTGCACGTTCCAGCGCAGCAGGTTGCGCGGCGATGCCTTCTCAACCTCGGCGACAACGTCATCCCCCATCGACACGACCGTCGGCGGCAAACCCGCCGGGGTGAAGCGACGCGGCTCATGGGTGGAAAGATTGACGCCGCAATCGGCGGCTACACGCAGCATCTCCATCGGCGGCGCGGTCTCTGGGTGCGCGATCAATCCACTCGATGACGGCAGGTACGCCGGCACAAACGGGTGCGTGATCTCGGCTACCCACGCCTGCATCGCCTCCAGCAGCGCCGCCGCAAACGCGCTGCGGTTCAGGTTTCCCAGGCACACAAAGTGCACCGGCCGCGTGTAAAGCCGCCCCAGCTCCGCCTTCTCCACCGGGCCCATGCGCAGTACTTCCAGGCCGCACGGCAGCAGGCGCACAACGGTGCTGGCAGGCCGCTTGGGCAGCACGCCGCCGTCGATCACGGCATCCACGTTCATCTGCGCGATCTGCGCGGGGTCGCGCAGCGGCGGCTGGCCGGGCTCGTTCGCGCTGGTGGCGACGACCGCTGCGCCCACGCGGTCAAGCAGCGGCGACCCGATCTCGTGCGACACAACCCGCACGCCCAGGCTGCCCTCGCCCCTCGCGATCACAACCGTCACGCCGTGCGGCGTCAGCGCCAGCAGCGCGTATGCCTCAGCCGGTTTCAGGCCGCCTGCGTAGCGAATTGCGGTTTCGACGCTGCCAGTGTGCAGGCTGAACTGGTCGGTGCGGCCCTGTTTGAAGTCGCGCAGCCTGGTGTTGTCGTAGTTGTCATCGGCGCGCGCGGCGACGCCGTACACGGTGTCGGTCGGGAAGGCAACCAGCGCGCCGTCGCGCAGCATGTCGACGGCTTCGTCAAGCTGGTGTGGTTGCAGAATCCTTGCGGGGCTCGGCATTCTTGCGTGCTTTCTCTTCTTCGCGGCGTCGCTTCAACTCGGCGGCAGCAAGCCTGCGTCCGAGCACTCCACGCCCGCGCAGGAAACGATAGGCAAAGTACACAGGCCCGGAAAGCACGTACGTCAGCATCAGCACCGGGATGATGAGCTGCCACTGCTCATACAACATCACAGCCGCTGCCACGATCAGCAGGAACAGCACCATCGTGCCGAAGCTCTGCTTGCGCGACACAAGCCGATTAAACAGGTGCACATAGCGCACCCGCGACACCATCACCAGGCTGATCAGCACGCTGGCCGCAGGCAACGCAAAGCGCAGGATCCATGGCCACGGCTGATCGTCCAGGTTGTCCACGTGCTGGTGAAGCCAGATGCAACCGAGCATCACCGAGCAGATGCTGGCCGCAGCCGCCGGTGACGGCAGGCCGAGAAACTGCGTGTGGTCGTCGCCTTCGTTGGTTTCAACGTTGTAGCGCGCCAGCCGCAGGATCGCGCAACAGGCGAACAGTCCGCTGATGGCCCACAGCAGCTTGGTGTCAAACGGCAGCCCGAACGGAGCGCGGGCGAAAAAGAACTCGCCGCCGACGCGGATCATAAGCGCGGGCGTAACGCCGAACGTGATGGCGTCGCACAGGCTGTCCAGCTCAGCGCCGAAGCGACCAGTGGTTGCCGTCATGCGCGCGACCTTGCCGTCCAGCGCGTCGAACAGCATGCCGACGCCGATCAGCGCGGCTGCGTACGTGATGCGCAGGATGACTTCGTTGGGCTGGCTTGCGCCGATGGCGGCGTACGCTTTTGCCAGCTCAATCAGCGCCGCCACGCCGCACACCGCGTTGCCCAGCGTGAGCGCGGTCGGCAGCATCGCGAGGCCCGGCATGCGCTGGCGTTTGCGGCGCCGCGAGGTGCCGGGCGAGTTGAACCGCCCGCTCTCGCCGTCCAGCGGCAAGGCGCGCCCTGATGCCGACAGCTCCGGCATGCGCTCGCTTTCGGATGGTGCGTCGTGATCCGCCATCTTGCTGCGCCTGCTAGCGCTTCTGCTCGCCCCCGGCTGGTTCCCAGCCCAGCTCTTTCAAAACATCCGCTGCCGCATCGGTGGCCGTTGCGTTGCCGATCACCACAATGCGCGTGGCGTGCGCCAGCACATCGCCCGCCAGTTCCCGCTCGCGCAGCGCCTTGGCAACAGCCCTTCGGACGACGTCCACGCCACCGGCTTCGCGCAGGCTGGCATGCCCGCCGGGTGTCGTGGCTTGCCGCTGGTAGCCCTGGTCGAGGCGCTTGAGAAGCTGGTCCACGTCAAACACGCGGTACGCGCCGGGTTGCGGCGCGTCCTTGTCCACGAACGCCAGCACACCGTGCCGTTGCGCTACCTGGAAGTCGTACTCCCCCTGGCGAATCAACGCGCGCAGCAGCCGCCCGTGGCCCCCAGCTCCCATCAGCACGGTGTGCTCCTCGGCAAAGAACTGCGCGAGTGTGTGGTGCACCACAAAGTCCGCCGAAGCGTCGCGGCACAAGGCAGCGACGACACTCCCGACCGGGCGGTCGGATACGGAAAACGACTCTTTGTACTCCTCGACGCGCGTTGCGTGCGTGCGCCCGGAGGCAAGATCCGCCGACTCTGCGCCGCCGTCGCGCACGAGCAGGTTCAGCAGCTCCGACACGTACGCGTGCACGCCTTCGTGCTCCGTAATCAAAACGCGGTCGCCTACCACCGAGCACTTGGATTTCACACCCCAGACCTGGTTCAGCATCTGGTTCACCAAGTCCCCCACCAGCTCCGGCCCGGTCTGTATGCGCGTCACCGCCTGGCCTGCCTGCGGATGGCCGTAGCGCTTAGCGTACTCAACGAAGCGGCCACCGAGAACGCTGACGTCGTATCCGCGCGTAACTCGCACGCGGGCGGCGTCCTCCTGCTCGCGGACCACCAGGCGTTTGCCGGAAACCTGCACCACCAACCCCGAGGCAAACGCCAGCAGCGCGGCGCCACGCACCGGCGACACCTGCTTCATGCTCAGCCACACCGGCGCGTCCATGTCGGGATCGATCTCGCCGAGGTCGAGCTCAAGCTTCGCCTTGCCGGCGAACTCGGTTAGCGCGTCGCGGGCCGGAACGCCGTAGCAGACCATGTCTAAGCCTGCCGACGGTTTCTCTTCAGCCAACCCGCCGCTCGCCAGCAACGCCAGCAGCACCACGCACGTCGCCAGTCGCTTCATTTCTTCGTCTCCTCGGCCTGCGCGGGGTCTTTCCATCCGAGCTCGCGCAGCACGTTGGCGGCTGCGTCCACGATCTCGCTGCCGCCGGTCACCACCACCCGCGCGCCGTATGGCAGCACCAGCGTCGTCAGCCCCAGGTTGGAAAGCTGCGTCTCGATGGCATCCACCAGGACGTCAACGCCGCCGCGCGAACGCAGGGATTGAGCATCCGCGTCGCTGGCACCCTTGGCCATCTCTTCGTACTCGCGATCAAGCTCCGCCAGCAGCGTGTCCACAGCGAACACGCGATAGGTCGGCGTGCCTTCAAACTGCAGGTCGTGCAGGCGCATGGCGCCGTGACGCGAGTCGATCGAGAATTCGTGAAGCAGGGCGACGCGCATCAGCAGTTCCATGCCGTCCGCGTTTTCGTCGGCGACTCCGGCGGCGTCTTCAAAGTAGATCGTGTCCAGCAACGAGCGGTGCAGGTACACCGGCATGTCGGCGTTCTCGAACAACCGCCACAGCGCCGCACCCAGAGTGTTGCCCGCGCCAAGCCCGCGGGGCGCGTTACGGCGCAGCTTGTCGCGGAATTCGCGGTCGCGCGCCAGCGCCGTGCTTTCGCCGC
>CAZNBU010000309.1:0-3476 GCA_964571035.1 uncultured Planctomycetaceae bacterium
GGCAGCAGAACCTGCTGCAAGCCGCGCAGCAAGCAAACGCGTTGAATCCGCTCCTCACACAGTCGTTGCAGTACGGCCTCACCGGTGCAATGGATGTGGGCAATAACCCCTACTTCCAGTCCGCGCTGGAAGCTTCGTTGCGCCCGCTGCAAACGCAGATGACGCAGGGGCTTCAGCAGGTGGGCTCTGCAGCACAGCAGGCGGGTGCGTATGGCGGCGGGCGTCACGGCATCGCCGAGGCGCTGTCGTTCGAGAAGGGAATGCAGTCGATGGGGGACGTCGCTGCCCAAATGGGGAATGAAGCCTACCGGTCCGGCCAGGACACCTTCGCCCGAACCCTAGCGCTTGCCCCGTCGACTATCCAGTCCTTCGGCCAGGGGGCGCAGATGGAGAGTGCGGTCGGCGCGCAGCGCGAGAACCTTGCGCAGGAGCAAGAGGCGTACCAGGCGGCAATTCGCGAGTGGCAGCTCAACGCTCCGTGGATGCCCCTGGAGCAGTACGCGAACATCGTCTTCAACGGCGGAAGCAGCCAGTCGATCGCAAGCAGTTCCACCCCGCGGAACCCACTAATGGGTGCAGTGGGCGGCGGCATGGCAGGATACGGGCTTGCGACGATGGCCCCGGCGTTGGGCGTGACTGGGCCGGTCGGCATGGCCGCGGGTGCGATTCTCGGCGCGCTTCTCTAACAGGAGGGAATGGTCATGGATTTGGCTACACTGATGTCGATGTTCGGGCAAGGCGCGGGGGCAGCCACGGCAGCGACTGCCGCCCCGGCGGCCCTGTCTTCCGCGATGGTTCCCGCCGCGCAAGCTGCGACGTTTGCAGCTCCCGCCGCTCCGGCCCTCGGGTCGGGGCTATTCGGCGTACAAGGAGTCGCGCCGGGTATAATGCAGATGGGTGCGGCGGGTCCGCTTGGGACGGGCGCGGTTGCGCAAGGGACCGGCCCGTTGCTCGGCCTGCTGCAAGACCCGTCGACGCTGGATAAACTCGCAGGGGCGCCGATCGACCCGATGAAGTTGATGAAGATGTTGGACGAGGACGGACAGCAACGTACCCCGCAGGCCCCTATGCCGCAGGGGAGTCGCGGGCTCGGGCAGGTAACTGCGCCGAGTACGCTCGCGTTCGACCCCCGCAGCGGGCTTTCGACTTTCTTGGGGAAGTGACATGAACCTGAGCGATCTACTTAACGGCAACAGCCCGGTGGCCCAGACCTTCCCGCTGGCCCCGCAGCCGCAAGTGCCGATGCAACCACAAGCGCCTCTTCAGGGTCCGGGGCTTGCCGTCACGACGCAGCAGATGCCGGACATTCAGGCACCTCTCCCGGCGACTCCCGAAGAGTTCGAGCAGCGGAAGCAGGCATGGGGGCAGGTGCTCGGCCGGATTCAACAAGACCCGAACTTGCTCCGGGCGATGACCGTCATGGGCTTCAGCCTGATGCGCCCCGGTGCGAATTTCGGTTCGGCCGGACTGGCCGGGATGGCTGCGTATGAGGAAGGGCGCCAAGCCGACCTGAACCAACAGCAGGCGCAACGGCGGGAAGGTCGCGAGCAAGAAGCGCACGACGCCCGTATGGCGGATTCTCGCGACACTCGCGAGTGGAACGCGAAGACCCGCCCGATGGAGTTGGAAAAACTCCAGGCCGAGATCGCCGCGATCCCGGACGCCGCCAAGCGTCGCAAGTTGGAGCTTCAGCTTCAGGAGATTGAAGTAGCCAACGCGCCGGAAGCCGCGCGGCTGGGACTGGAGAAACTCCGGGCCGGGATCAATGCGTCGAACGCGAGTGCAGCGCAGGCCGTGCGGAAGACGGACATGGAGCGGTTGACCGAGATCATGTTCAATGACCCGGAGATTGCGACGATCGTGGACCCGAACGCTCGCCGGGCCGCTGCGGCGGTGAAGGCGTATGAGCTCGCGAAGACCATGCCGGCGACGATTGCGGCCGAGAGTCGGGAGCGTGTGGCGGGTACCCGCATTGAAGCGAAGCGCACGGCCGAAGAGCAGGCAGCGGTGGCGCTGTATGAAACTTACGTCGCGCTGCCGCCGGGGCATCCTACTCGCGCCATGATCGAGATCGACCCGGAACAGATGGTGAAGGTACAACAGGGGGCGGCGCTGCTCGGAAAGTCACTGCGCGAGGCGGAGGGGAGTCCGACTCCGACTCCGACCCCGGCCGCGAAGCCGACAGAGAAAGCCCCCCGGCGGGTGTTCACGTCGGACGAAATCGAAAAGAGCCTGCGTCAATAAGGAACCGCAACCATGGTATGGACTTTGAAGTCGAGCAAGACTGGTCAGGAGTATGACTTCGATGACGATGTCGAACCTGCAAAGGCCCTGGAGTTTATCAAGACGAAGGTCGAGCCCGACCAGCCGTGGGGGAATACGCTTTCGACGATTCCCCGCGCGGTTGAGAATGTGCTACACGCGCGGCAGATGGGTGCGCTACGTTTTGGCGAGGACTTCATCCGTAAGCCGGCGCTTCAAGCTGTGGATCGCTGGTTGGGAGTAGTTGAACGGGGACCGAGGGCGCTGTTCGACACGCCCGCCCCTCGGGAAGACAGTGAATTGACGACGCGGTATGCCCAAGAGCAGCGACTGGCAAAAGATAAGCTAACGGCCGAGACGATCGGGGTTCCGTCGTTGCCGCAGCAGATGGCTTCAACAGCTGGCGTTTCTCTGCTGTCGGCGGTGCCTGACATGTTGACCGGAGCGGGGGTTGCCCGCGCGCTGACGAGTGCAGGGGTTCCGCTGGCGAAGGCCGTAGGGACTGCGCTGAATACGGGCCTGACTTCGATGGCGGGCGGCGAGGCGCTCGGGGAGTATGGAGAGCAGCGGAAAGCCAACGTTGCTCCGGGAGCCGCGGCGGGGCATGCAGTGGTGCACGGGCTTTCGGAGTATCTACCCGAGCGGTTTGCTTTTACGCCGCTGCTAAAGGTGCTGCGGGGCAACGATCCCGGCGTGGTGGGTGCGATTGGCTCGTTCCTCGCGCGGGACTTTGCCGGGGAGCAGGCGACGACCGTCATGCAGTGGCTGAACCGGAAGTTGAGCCGGGAGCCGGAAACGACTCTCGACGACCTGTGGCGAGACGCGCAGGTGACAGCGGGTAGTTCTGTTCTCGGGGGCCCGGTTCAAGGGGGCATGTCCGCGGCGGCGTTTAAGCTGGCGCTGTACGAGCGGGCGAAGGCGGAGATTGAACAGGAAGATACCCCGCCGGAGCGGGTGGAGCCGACCATCCCGCCGGTCGAAGTGACCGCCACGCCGGTCGAAGTCTCGTCGACCGCGGGTAAGACGCGCTTGCCGCAGCCGGTTGTGCTCGGGGAATTGCCGGGGAATGCGGAAGAATCTTCCCGGGCATTCGATCTCAACACGCAGCTCGTGGGCCTGCGCGAAGCGTGGAAGAAGCTCCAGACCGTGGACGTGAACACAACCACCGAAGAGCGCATCCGCCTTCGCGGCGACTTCCTCTCCCGCCGGAAGAG
>CAZNBU010000309.1:3576-4679 GCA_964571035.1 uncultured Planctomycetaceae bacterium
CAACACGCCCAGGAAAGCGTGGTGTACGCTACCGATCCGGCAAACGTCGGGCGGCCTCTACAGGAAGTCTTCGACACGATGCGGCCGGGAGAGGTGGTCTTTGCTGGGTCCCCGTCCTTGTCCGCGGCACTGGCACAAAACCCCAGTGAAATGAAGGGCGTAGAGACGGCGGTGGAACTCGCGTCGAATCTGGCCAAAGTGTTCTTCCCGAACCAGCGGCTGGTGATTGTGCCGAACAGTGACCCGACTATGCTCGGAGCTGCTGCGTCCTTGCCGGGTACCGGGAATGGGCTGCTGATGTACCTTGGCGTGCGGCCGGTTTCGGCAGAAGTGCTGGATCAAGGCGCGGGTTGGGAACTCCAGCGAGCTGTCACAGCTAAGTACGTCGACACCATCGTGCACGAAATGACGCACATGGTTCACCAGCAGCACTGGGAAAAGACGCCCGCCGCCGAGAAGAAGGCCGTGGCGGAGGAGTATCACGACGACTTGGCCTTTGCGGCCGACCCGCGGAACTCTGCCCGCCAGGTTATCGAACGGCTGTTTAGCCCGGTGACGTCCGAGCGGATACTTGCGAATGCTCAAGCACACGGAATCAGGATTGAAAAGCCCGGCTCGTTCCTGGATATGAAGACGCAAGGAGTTTCGCCGTTCGGCATTACCGCCGACGGGCGGAATGGTCCCGACTACTGGTTCAGCTTCTCCGAGTGGATGGCGCACAAAGGCGTGAAGTACGCCCTCACCCGTCTGGGCGTTCGGCAGGAAAATCAGAACTTCTTCAAGCGTTTGATCAACTCCATGCGGAAGATGTGGGCGACAATTCATACCGCGCTCGGGGTCGGCCCGGCCTTTACTCAGTGGATGGATAACATCGCCATCCAGCAAAGTGGGCTGGAGGGGCTCAACACGCCTGCAGAAATCGAAGCCGCCCGGAAGGAGTTGGTGACGCAGGGCATGCTGCCGGAGTTGGCGAACTTGCTAACGACGGTGCAGCACGACAAAGCCGGGGTATTGAGAAGGAACGCAGCCCTTCTCGCGACGAAGAATGCGCGGGACTCGCTCGTCGATAACGCGAAGAAGCTGTGGGGCAGGATCGGATTTGC
>CAZNBU010000310.1:0-3384 GCA_964571035.1 uncultured Planctomycetaceae bacterium
AAGGCACTGCAGTTCTCCGCGACTCTGCGTCTCTGCGAGAAACTGCAGTTCTCATCGGGGGCGCGCTCAATGAATGGGCGGCGCTTGGCGGCTTGGCGTGAGACTATCCGTACTTGCGCCCTGTCTTCAGTTTGCGCAGGACTTCGCGCTTCACCAGCGACGGCAGCTCGTGCAGCTTGAGAAACGCCTCCACCGCCTTGCGGTCGTGCTCGATCAGGCTTCGCAGCGCCCAGCTCAATGCCTTGTGGACCATGATGTGGTCGTCGTCAGCCAGCATCTCGCAGATCGCCATTGTGCGCTTGCTGTCGCCGCTGCCGCCGCGCGACTTGATGTTCAGGCAGACGGTGCTGGCCAGCGCCGCGCGCCGCCACCACGGGTCTTTCGAGCGCGCCCAGCGCTGGATGTCGGCGTCCTTCAACTGCCCTTTCAACCACACGCGCCCGGCGATGGTCGTTGCGAACCCGTCTACGCTCGCCCAGTTGTCGATCCCCTTGCCGAGCTTCTCGACATCGGCGAGCTTCAGCGCTGCAAACGCCGGCTTGTGCGCGGCGATGATCTCATACGCCGCCTGCCGCCCCTCCAGCGTCTTGCGGGCGATGATCGCGTGCGCGAGCGCGATCACGTCGGCAGCGGCCTCGCCTTTCGTGCGCCCTCGCAGGTCGCGCACGACGCTGCGCATGTCGGCTGCGTAGACGCCGAGATTCTCCTGCGCGCTGGGAAAATAGTTCTGCGTCGCGTCCTGCCGCTCCTTGTCGGTGAACGAGCGCAGGCGCTCGATCACTTGGTCGGCCATGGTTTGCACGTTCATGGGCGCGTCACCTCGCGCAGCACGGCGCTGACCCGGTTCCACGCCTGCAGCATGTTCGCGAGCTGGCGGCGATCTTCGATCAGACCGGGCAGGGTTTCCGCGACATAATCGTTTGCCAGCGCCAGCCCCACACTGAACAGGTCGGGCGGGATGTCGTCCTTGTGGCTGACCTCGTGGGCGTAGTTGCAGTACTCCTCATCAAAGTTGCAGTTGATCGTGCGCAGGATGAAGCTGGCCATCACGCTTTGCAGCCGCTCGCGCCGCTCGCCGCCCAGATCGCCGAGCAACAGCGACGCGTCTTCCGCCGACATCATTTCATTCACGCTCCGTACCAGGTCGTTCACGTTCGGCAGCAAGTGCCGCAGGCTGGTGCGCAGCGCGTTGACGCACGCGGCGTCGAACCCCATCAGTCCGGCGAAAGCGTCAAAGCGTGCTTTGGGTGAGAGCTGGTCCATGGATCATCAGAACAACGGCACTTTTACCATCCGCGCGCGCAGGATAGCGTCCACGCCCAGGTAGCGGCCGGCGGCTGCGATGGCCAGCGTGAGCGACATCAGCGCCATCGGGATCATCCAGCGGTCGTGCGGGAACCCGGTCGCGATGAACACAATGATCGCCATCAGCGCCAGCACCGTGCCCGCCACGCGCGTCACGGCGCCAGCCATCATCAGCGCGCCGAAGATCAACTCCGACAGCACGATCAGCCACTGGAACAGGAAGACGTTTTCGTTGGCGGCTTCAATCAGCGTGACTTCGAACCACCCCGGCGGGTCGAGCGTCTTGATCAGTGCGGGCAGGCGATAGGTGTCGGCGCTGAGCCACCCGTCGGCAATCTTCTCAAGGCCGAATTTCAGCCACCAGTACCCCACAAACAGCCGCATCGGCAGCAGCACAGCCGTCGCCGTGGTCGGCCCCGACAGGAAGGCAGGAACGCGCTTGGTCTCTTCTGCCATGCGCAGAGTGTACGCCGCCGAGCGGGCGTCTGGAAGCAAACTGTTCAGGCTTCTGCGATCTGACGCCCCAGCAGGGGGCGCAGCAGTTGCGACGCGATGAACAGGATGACCGACGCCGCGACGATCCCGGGCGCGGGCGCAAGTTCCAGCCAGTCCGCAACAAACAACCCGGCCAGCCCCGCCACCACGGCGCAGATGACCGAGCCCCAGAACATGCCCGCGACGCTTTTGGCGAAGTTGCGGCTTGTGGCGGCGGGCACGATCAGCAGCGCGTTGACCAGCAGCAGGCCGACCGCGCGCACGCCGACGGCGACCACGAGGCCCAGCACCACGATCAGCAGGTACTCATAGCGCGCCACGTTGATCCCGCGCGCCTGCGCCAGCGGACGCGAGACCGCCAGCAGCAGAAAGCGGTTGGCGAACAGCCCGACGATAAGCAGCGCGACGACCGTGTTGGCCGCGAGAATCCAAAGGTCTTCCATGCCGAGCAAGCCAACCGAGCCGAACAGGTAGCTGTGAAGGTCGGCGTATCCGCGCACGGCTTTCTGGTACAGCAGCACGCCGACCGCCAGCGAGCCCGCCATGGCGACACCCAGCACCGTATCCAGCGCGAGGTTTGTGTACTGCCGCAGCGTCGCGATCAGCAGCGCCACGATCACGGCGAACCCAATCATTGTGGTAGCAGGGCTGCCGAGGCCGATGAACATCCCCAGCGCCACGCCCGCCAGCGTGCTGTGCGCCACCGCGTCGCTGAAAAACGCCATGCGCGAGCTGACCACGATCGGGCTGAGCACGCCCGACGACAGGCAGACGCAGAGCACGCACAGCAGGATGATCTGCTGCCAGCCGACCGTGAAGTAGTTGAGGACGATTTCGATCATCGCCCCTCGTCCGCAACAGCAAATGACCAATAACCAATAACCAATGACCACTTGAAGGCTGTCAACGCGGAGCTCGCCAACGGCGGGGATGCGCATCGTTGTGCATTGGTTATTGGATATTGGTTATTGGTCATTCGCTGTTCAGTGATCGTGATGATGGTGGTGATGCCCGTAAACCGCCTTATGCCCGCCGAACACCTCGGCAATCGTCTCGGCGGTCAGCAGGTCCTTCGCCTTGCCTTCGCACTTCAGGTTCACGTTCAGGCAGATCACGCGGTCGGTGATGTCGCTGACCACGCTCAGGTCGTGGCTTACCAGCACGGCGGTCGCGTTGCGTTCGCGCACCTGGCGCAGGATCAGGTCCTGGAACGTCGCCTCGCCTTCGATGTCCACGCCGGCGGCTGGCTCGTCCAGCAGCAGCAGCTCAGGATTGCCGTGCAGCGCGCCCGCCAGCATCACGCGCTGGATCTCGCCGCCGGAAAGCCCGCCCATGCTGCTGCGCGCGAGCTTGCTTGCTCCGACGTTGTCCAGCAGTTCGAGCGCGCGCCGTTTGGTCGCCCGGCGGATCCCGAACATCACCGGCGACCGTTGCAGCGTCAGCGCCAGGAACTCCAGCACCGTGATCGGCAGCGTGCGGTCGTATTGAAGCCGCTGCGGCACGTACCCGATGCGCCCGTTTACGCGGATGTCGCCGCTGTACTTGATCAGCCCCAGTACCGCGCGCAGCAGCGTCGTCTTGCCC
>CAZNBU010000310.1:3394-4667 GCA_964571035.1 uncultured Planctomycetaceae bacterium
TTGGGGCCGATCAGTGCCACCAGTTCGCCGCGCCCAAGCGTGAAGCTGACGTCGTCTACAAGCCGCTTGTCGCCGGCTTGCACGGATACGCGGGACACTTCCAGCAGGGGATCAGTCGCCAAGGGTCTTCAGCACCGTTTCGAGGTTCTTGCGCAGGACGCTTTCGAGTTCGTCGGCGCCGACCTTGCCGACTTCGTACGGGTCTAGAACAGCGAGCTCCAGGCCGCTGTTTTCGGCGATGGCCTGGCTGGCTGCGTCGTCGTATCCGGGCTCCATGAAGATGGCGTGCGCTTCGCCGTCCCTAAGCCTCTTTTCAAGAACCCGACGTTCCTGCGCGGTGGGGTTGTGGCCCGGCGTGCGCTGGATGACGTCCACCTGCTTGAGGCCGAACTCGCGCGCGAAGTATGGGAAGGCGTCGTGGTTGCTCACGAAGTTCTTCTTCTTGAGGGCTTCGACTTTCGGTTTGAACTCGGTGCGTAGTGCTTCCAGCCGCGCCTTCAGCTTCTCAAAGCGCGTGCGGTACCCGTCGGCGTGCGCCTTGTCGAACGCGACAAAAGCGTCGGCAATCGCCGTCGCCTGGTAGATCAGCCCCTCGGTGCAGGTCCACACGTGCGGGTTGTGCTCGCCGTGGTCGTGATCATGGCCGTGGTCATGCCCGTGGTCGTCCTGCTCTGCCTCAGCGCTGATCAGCCATGACTCGGGGATGGCGGCTGAGCAATCCACCAGCGTAACCCGGGCGGCTTTGGCCACTTTGACTGAGTCAAACCCCTCCAGGCCCAGCCCGTTGACCAGCAGCAGGTGGGCTTGCTCCAGGCGCCGCCGGTCGGCCACCGACGGCTCGTAGTCGTGGGCCCCGGCGCCCTCCGGAGCGAGCATTTCGACATGCGCGTCTTCGCCCGCGATCGCGGTCGCGAGGCTGGCCAGCGCAGGCGTGACGGCCATCACGCGCATCTCCTCGCCGGCGGCTAGCCGCTTCGCATCGCCGCCGCCGCAGGCAGCCAACAGTGGCAGTAAAAGGAAAGACAGGTATCGCATCGCACACTCCAAGGGGTGAGCATGGTAGGGCAGGGGCAAATACATGCAAGCGGGTTGCAACAAGGACGTGCAGATTTCGGGGATTGCCCCCGGTTCCCCCTTCGTTTACATTGAGACTGAGTATCAAGATAAGTGGCACGTGGGTGCCGCTCGGACCATGAAACGCACGAACACGCAACCGGCTCCGCTCTCAACGTTTTCGGCCCGCCACGGCGTGCTGGAAATCGTGGAAGTTGAC
>CAZNBU010000311.1:0-4640 GCA_964571035.1 uncultured Planctomycetaceae bacterium
ATACCTGGCCGAGATCACCCCCGGCAAGGAGGGGTGGCGGCTGCGCATCCGCGTGCGCACCGCCGCGCGTTTTGTCCAGGTGCCTGATGCCGTGATCAGCATCGATGTCACCACGCCGTCGCCGCTTACACTCGCTTTTGACGCCAAGACCCTGCGCGTCTCGTTCGGCGGCAAGACGCTCAAGACCGCCGCCGAGCTGCCGAACGGCGCAACACTGGCGCTCGCGGTCAGCGACCAGATGGCGCGCGTGCGGACGCTCGAAGTCACAGCCACACTCGCTCCGCAATGGAAGACCGACGCCGCAACGCGCGCCGTCGCCCGCGACGCGCTGGCGCGGCTGCGCGAGTTTTCGACCGCGGGCCTGCTCTCGGGCCTGGTCGCGGCGGGGTATCCCGAAGTGGCGACTGAGTTGGAGGCATACAGCGAAGCGCAGCAACGGGACCGCGCACGAGCGCACGCGCTGCCGCCCGGCGACCGCGCGACCGAATTGATCGCGCTCGCGGGCGTGGTGCCTAAGTCCGCGCTCGCGGCGCACGAAGCCGGCGTGGCCGCCCTTCTGGCTGGCGTGCCCGCCGAAGGCCACCGCCTGTTGCAGCGAGCAGCCGAGTTGAACGCGGTGCCCGTAACATCGCTCGCGCTCGCGGAAGCGCACCGCCGCGTCGGTCAGCCGGATCGCGCAGCGCTCGCGCTGAGAAAGGCGAAAGAGTCGTTGCCGGAAGCGCTCGCACCCGAGTTCGCGCTGATCGAGGCCCGCCTCATGGCCGACGAAGGCCGCCTAGGCGAAGCGCACGAGCTGCTGTCAGCGGCAGCGGAGAAGTACCCCGCGAACGAGCAGGTAGCGGCGTTCGCCGAATCGGCCCGCATGCTCACGCAGCGCCACGAGCTGCGCTCGCTTTCGGTCGCCGGGCTGCAAGGCCTGCGTCTGCTGTCGGACATGGATGCGGGCATGGTGGCCGAGGCGATTAAGCGTGTCACTCCGTACCTCGCAAGGATTCGCGCGATCCTGCCCGATCTGCCCGAAACGCTGGAAGGCCGTGTCGTGCTGGTCGGAGGGCCGGTGGAGTACCTCAACGCCGCGCTGCTGCTGGCGGGCGACAACCTCGACAACGCAGCCGGCATGTTCGTGCCGCGCGGCATCGACGGCAAACCGACCGTGCTTGCCTGCCGCGCGTTCGGCGAGGACGAACTCACGCGCACGCTGGTGCACGAGCTCTGGCACCTGTGCCTGCGCGCCACGCCCGCGGGCCGGGAAATGCCGCGCTGGCTGGACGAAGGCATGGCGGTGTTGCTGTCGTGGGCGCGATTCAGGGGCGGCAAGCTGCTGTTTGAAGGGATTCCAAGCGAGTTTGCAGGAATTCAAGATCTCGCATCGGTGGCTGCAAACCCCGAGATTCTGGCCCGCGCGACGACAGCCGACCCGTGGGAGTTCTACCAGGCGGGCGCCGTGAGGGCCCACTACGCAGCGGCCTGGGCGCTGGTGTGGTATTATTCACTTGATGAGCAGCGAAGGGCGCTGCTGCACAAGGCGCTGCGTGGAGACAAGGATGCTCTCGCGGCGCTGGGCGACGACCCGGCGGGATTGAGCGACAAGGTCGGCGCAGCGCTGAAGATCCTTCGCTGACACAGGCACGGAGGCCTGTATGTCAGGAGTTCCTTCACTACACGTGGTTCAGTTCGCGCAGGCGGCGCTGGCGACGGATGTCCGCGCGCCGCGCGAAGTCAATGTACCGCCGGAAGAGCGGGCGGTGGACCAGTCCGCCGAAACCGATCCTGACCGCGATGCCGACGGCCACGGCGCCGAGCACCAGCACCGCAACCCGCACCGGGAAACCCGCAAGCAGGAACGCGAGGAATTGCACGAGCCAGGCGTCGGCGAGCATCTCGACCTCGCGGGCTGAGAACTGCTTGACGCGAAGGCGCGAAGTTCACGCGAAGGCCGCGAAGAACTGCTAGGCCACGAAAGCACGGAAGCAAATTCGTTTTCGTGCTTTTGTGTTTTCGTGGCTTGAGCCGTGCTTTTCTTCGCGCCAGGCAGTTGCCGGCGCGGCGTCTGCCCGTGTCGCGAGGCAATGCTAAAAGCAGGGCATGGCTCGCAAGCCTTTGCGGATTCTGGTTACCAACGACGACGGGTTGAACGCGCCCGGCATTGTGATGCTGGAGCGCGCGGCGCAGCGCATCGGCGGCGAGGTCTACGTTGTCGCGCCCGAGCAGCAGCACAGCGCGCAATCGCACGCCATCACCATTCACCGCCCCGTTTTCGCGCGCGAGCTGCCGCGCACCCACGGCGAAGCGCGCCGCATTGCCGTGGACGGCACGCCCTGCGATTGCGTGCGGCTTGGCGTGATCAAGCTGCTGGAAGAAGCGCCCGACCTCTGCCTCTCCGGCATCAACCACGGCGGCAACCTGGGATGGAACATCTTCTTCAGCGGCACCGTAAGCGCAGCCGCCGAGGCCTTCAGCTTCGGCATCCCGTCGATCGCCTTCAGCCTCGCCAACTGGTCCTCAGAGGTCGAGTGGGAAGGCCTGGACGTGCTGTGCGCCAACATCATCCGCAAGCTGCTGGCCGCCAGGCATTCGCGCGAGGACTGGCTGTACAACATAAACCTGCCCGCCTGCCCGCCCGAAGTGATCAAGGGCGTGCGCCTGACGCGGCAGAACCCGGTCGTGAAGGGCGACAATTTTGAAGAACGCCGCGCGCCCGACGGCCGCCGCTACTTCTGGCCGGTCTGGGACGAGGTGCGCGAAGAGCGCAAGAAAGCCACCGACCCCGAGATCGACACAGTCGCCGTGCGCGAAGGTTTCATAAGCATCACGCCCCTGCGCTACGAAGTAAGCAACATGGATGAGCCGGGCATTGAGCAAGCCTTCGCCGACTTCAAGCCCGGCGCGTGATGTGAACTGCTGTTGTCCACGAAGGACACGAAGTTCACTAAAAACTGCCCGCCAGCGAACTGCAACCTCGCGCAGAGAACGCAGAGATCACAGAGAAGGGCCTTGAAACCAAGGGTAAACACAGGTGAACACAAGCTAATTCTGCACCACCCGTGTTTACGTGTGTTCACCTGTGGTTGCTGTTGCCGTTCTCCGCGCGCTCCGCGGTCTCTGCGCGAGCCTGCCTTCTGCTTTTCTTGGTGTTCTTAGTGTCCTTAATGGATCAAAGCAGTTCAGGCAGTGCGGGCGATGTGGCCGAGGCGGCCAGCTTGGAAGTCTTCTACCGCCTGCACGATTTCTTCGCGGGTGTTCATTACGAACGGGCCGTAGCGCGCTACCGGCTCGTTGAGCGCCTTGCCGCCGATCAGCAGCAGCCTTGCGGGGCTACCGCTGTCGTTGACCATGCGCAGGTTGCCCTCGTCGCTGAACACAGCCATCTGGCCGTCGCCTACGTCGCGCTGTGTTTCGCCCAGCTTCGCCGTCCCTTCGAACACGAATGCGAACACGCGAAACTCCGGCAGCTCCACAGTCACGTCCGCGCCCGGGTGCAGCGTCCAGTCGTGGTATAGAATCGGCGTGCGGGTGTCGATTGCGGCGCTCACGCCGAGCGCATTGCCCGCGATCACGACCGCTTCAGCTTTGCCGTCGGGTGACTTCGCCCGCGGGATCTGGCTTGCCGGCAGCTCCTGGTAGCGCGGCTGCATCATCTTGTCGCGCGCAGGCAGGTTGACCCAAAGCTGGAACCCGTGCACACGCCCGCCTTCTTTCATGATGCGTTGCGACGGCAACTCGCTGTGTACGATGCCCGCGCCTGCGGTCATCCACTGCACGTCGCCAGCCGCAAGCTTGCCCTTGTGGCCGACGCTGTCTTCGTGCTCGAACTCGCCTGCCAGCATGTAGGTGACGGTTTCGAACCCGCGGTGCGGGTGGTCCGGCGCGCCGACGCCCTCGCCCGGGCCGTAGTCGGCGGGGCCCATTTCGTCGAGCAGCAGGAACGGGTCCACCATGTCCATGCCCTGAGTGGGGAACGGGCGACGGACGATAAACCCTCCGCCTTCACTCTGGCGGTGTGCGGTGGTCAGCTTTTCTACACGACGCATGGCGGCTCCCTTGTTGCCTTCATGAGGACGACAGCAGCCTACGAACACCCGGCCTGCGCGTCTTGTTCCGCCATGCAAAAGGCCGGGCACGTGGCCCGGCCTTTTCAAGACACTCAAACGTCAACCCGCAACTTTCTCGCAGGCCGTTAACTTGTACGAGTCTTTGTCCAGCGCGCTTCTTACCGCATCCTCGCTGAAGTCAGCCGCGCCGCTCAACTTGATCGTGGCTTCACCGCGCTTGATGTCTGGATCCTCTGACGGAACCAGGTTGGCGCGAACGCTTTCAACGCCGGGTTGCTTCTCAAGGATGGCTTTGACGTTTGCGACGCAATGCTCGCAGAACATCCCATCGATTGACAGCTTGTAGCTCACGCTATGTGCCTCCACCGGCTCTTGTGCGGGTTGTACTTTTGCCGGGGTCTCTGCCGCCGGCTTCTCTTTTGCTGGCTCCGTCGCGGGAACCGAGTCCGCGCAACCGGCTGCGAACACGCCCAGCAAACCCACTGCAAGTATCGTCTTCATCGGTATCTCCCGCCTCACACTAACGAGCGGCGTCGCCGAATTCCTCCCACTTCCTGTCGGTGTGCTTCGCGAACGAGCGGAACCCGT
>CAZNBU010000312.1:0-4636 GCA_964571035.1 uncultured Planctomycetaceae bacterium
GGATGCTCCAGCGCTTGTCCTTGGCGGTGTCTTTGCGGAACTTGTCGAAGGCGGCCGTGTCGTTGACCAGCGTGTAGTCGGCATCGACGTTGGTGAGTTTGGCCGGGACTTTTGGGGCTTCGAGTACGTCGCCGAAGAGGCTGCCTTGTGACCCGGTTGCTGCCTTGGCCTTGCCGCCCTTTGTCTTGGCGGCCTTGCCGTCCCCGCCCTTTCGGGCGGGGCTCTCCTGTACTGTGCCGGCCATGGCGTCTTCCCACCCGAAGTCTTTCATTACCGACTTGAAATTCAGCTCGGTGAGCATCGGCAGCAGCTTGTCCTTGTTGGGTTGCTTCAGCTTGGCGGCTTTGGGGTCGAGCTTGACCTTCACGTCGGTCTTGATGGTGACCAGCGTCTTCGACAACTCGGCGTCCTTGCGAAACGCGATCAGGTTCTCGCGGCGCTTGGGTTGCTTAATCTGCTCGGCTGCCGCCAGCACTTTGTCCAGCGTGCCGTACTCCTTGATCAGCTCGGCAGCCGTTTTCATCCCGATGCCCTTGGCGCCGGGGATGTTGTCCACGCTGTCGCCCGCCAGCGCCTGCATGTCGATGAACTCTTCGGGCGTGACGCCGAACTCTTCCTTCAACTGTTCCAGCCCATATTCGCTGCCGTCGTCGGCGTTGAGCATGCGGATGTGCGGCTCAAGCAACTGCTTGAGGTCTTTGTCCTTGCTGACGATCCGCACTTCCATGTCGTGGTCCGCCGCCTGCTTGGCGAGGCTGCCGATCACGTCGTCGGCTTCAAACCCGTCCTGCACGATCAGGTTGATGTCGAAGGCGTTGATCATCTGCTCGATGATGGGCATCTGGTCGCGCAGGTCTTCCGGCATGTCGCCGCGGTTGGCTTTGTATTCCTTGTAGATCTCGTGCCGGAAGGTGGGCCCTTTGGGGTCCAGCACGCACACCAGGTAGTCCGGCTTGTACTTCTTGACCAGCGCCTGGAGCATGCGTGTGAACAGGTACACAGCCCCGATCGGCTTGCCGCGCACGGTGCGTGAGCGGGCAGCCGGGCTGTAATAAGCCCGGAAGATCTGGGAGTGGCCGTCGATGATGTAGAGGGATTGAGGCATCGTTGGATTTTGGATTTCCGATTTTGGATTTTGGATTGAACAGCAAGGCTGACGCGGTCACCAGCGTACGCCAATCTAAAATCCAAAATCCAAAATCCAAAATGGTCCGTTGAACGTGTCCGTGGTCACGGAATGGGCACCCAAACCGGGGGGTGCGAGCATGCGGTCCATGACACAGGGGTGTCAAGGTTTTTGCCGGGGGATTATTGCCAACGGGCGCGGCAACCGTATCCTCATTGGCCATCCCCCCTGATACACACGACAGATGCTGCGCGCATTTCGCTGCGCATTTGCCGTTGTTTCGCAGACCACGGAGTCGCCAATGAGAACATCACGACGCGGGATGGTCGACCTGATCGTCATGATCGTGATGATTGTGTTCCTGCTTGGCATGGCCACGCTGGCGTTCATCACGTACGACAAGGCCCAGAAAGAACGCGGGTACCTTGCGGCGTTGAAGGAAATCCCGGCGCGCCAGAAGTCTGAGCTGGACACCGTCAAGGCACGCTACTCGGAACTTTCGGCGCTGATCGGCCTGAAGGGCAACGCCGACTTCACCTCGGAAGCCGAGATCGACCGCATGCTGAAGGAAGGCTCGCGGATGATCGCGGAGTACTACACGGTGGCCGCGCCCGGCAGCGAAGAGAGCAAGCAGATCACCGGCGTTCAGGATAACGCCGAGTCGACGAAGCTTGTTCGGCGAACGAACGCTGCAGGCCAGGTCGAGTACGTAGAAGAGAGGTACACGACCCGCAAGGTCGGCGGCACGAACATCAGCCACGACCGGATCTACAACCCGACCGAGACGACTTCGCTGCAGGCGGGCATCCTGAAGCAGGATGAGGTGATCCACAAGCTGGTCACCACCGAGATTCCCAACATCAACAAGCAGCGCGTGAACCAGGGCGTTGAGAAGAGCAAGGCTGCCGGCGAGCGCACCCGCCGCGCTGAAGAGGCCTACGCGGCGACCAACCAGAAGATCAGGGCGTCTGAAGAAGACGTTGCGCGCCTGAACGAGACCAGCCGCGACAACGAGAACGCGCTTGCCCAGGCCAAGGAGTCGGAGGCGAACACGGCTGTTCGCCTTACGGCGGCTGACATTCGCGCCGACCGCGAAGAGGCGTTCCGGACGTCGCTAGAGGCTGCGGAAGCGCAGAATGACGCGGTCAACGCGCAGGACTCGTACCGCCTGCAAGCCGACAAGCGCCGCATGGACGACAGCCGCGACCCGGACGGCACGGTGTTCCTGGTGGACGACACCAGCGGGTACGTCTGGATCAACATCGGCCAGCGGGCCGGCGTGCAGCTTGAGCAGACCTTCCAGGTGGTGCGCCCCAACGCGAACCTGAGCTCGGAGACGCACATCGCGGAAATCCGGGTCAAGGAGCTGCTGCGCGGCAACGTGGCGCGCTGCCGCGTGGACTCACTGAATGACCCGAACGTCTACCCGGCGGCCGGCGACCTGATCAAGAACCCGAACTTCAGCTCGCGGCAGTACAAGAAGTGGGCGCTGGTCGGCACCTTCGGCGGGACCTACAGCAAGCACACCCGCCAGCAGTTGACCGACATCCTGCGCCGCACCGGGTTCCAGGTCGTGGACAAGATGGACATGACCGTTGACGCCGTGATCATCGGCGGCAACTGGCGCGATGACCCGGAATGGCAGAAAGCCAAAGAGTGGCAGTTGAACGTCGAAACCTACCCTGAAGACGAAGTCCTTCATTTCCTGGGCCTGACCGGCCCGGACCGCCGGTAACAGCCCGGGAAAAGGAAGAACGACATGGCAAATCAAAAGGTAGCAAGCTGGTACTGGAACATCACCGCGATCCTCACGCCGTTCGTGCTGATCGTGACACTGGCGTGGCTGTTCTATTCGCAGGAAGTTCAGTCCTACCAGGTGCAGGCGCGTCGCACAGTCGAGCAGCTTCAGGCTGACAAGCAGCAGCTCGACGCGCTGGTGACCGACATGAACAAGGTGGCTGTGCGCGTCGGGTTTGATCCGGGCGGGGTCATGGCCCAGAAGGACAAGGCCGCGGTGGGGCAGCGCGATACCTCTGTGGGCGGGCAGGAGCGCAACCAGCCGCGCGAGAAGCAAAGCGTCGTGCTGCAGCATTACCTTGACGCCGAGAACCTGTACTACGGTGATGCTTCGACCGCCAGCGGCTACGTGTACGAATACGCCGCCGCGCGCGAATGGATCGGCCGCTTCAAGGGCACGCTTGAGCGCTACATCACCTACAAGGCCACGCAGGGCTATCACGTCACGACGGTAGACAAGATGGTGGTGGCTGAGACGAACCTCGGGCGCCCGAACGCCGGCGACTCAACGGTCTGGGATAAGCCCCTGGCCGCCGGGCAGGCCGTCCCGAACATGACGCTCGAAAACATCTTCCGCAGCCAGAACCAGTTGCTGCGCGACCTGATCCGCGCGAACAAAGCCCAGTACGGCCTGCTGTACGCCGAGGTGTCGGGGCCGACCGGGTCGAAGGATCCGTCCGGCCTGGACATCTGGATCGGCGCAACCGGCGAATCGAAGGCGCTGGAGCGCCTGCTTGGCCAGCTTCGTACCGTGCAGGACGACATCGACCGCCGCAAGGAGGCCGAGAGAGCCCTGATTGAGCCGATCAACCGCGCTACCAGCAACGCCGCGCAGGCAAGCTCGGGCCAGCAGCAGACGCTTGAGCGCAAGGTTGTGGTGGCGGGCTCGCGCATTGAGACGCTGCAGTCAGAGTTCTCAGCCGAAGCGGCGCAGCACCGCGAAGACGCGGAGCGCTTCCGGCAGATGCTGACGCAACTGCCGAAGATCAAGGCTCCGAACCGCCAGGAGAAGTCTGAGCCGGACGGCCAGATCACCTACAGCGATTTCAACCCCGGCGTGTGCCACATCAACCTGGGCGCGTCGGATGGCGTACGGCAGGGCCAGCGGTTTGAGGTGTGGCGCCTGAGCGGGAACGAGCGCGACGAGATGATCGGAGTGATCGAGATTGTCCGTACGCTTTCGCCGCACTACAGCCTGGCAACGGTGCTGAGCCTGGTCGACGAGAACAACCACGTGCGCACCAACGACAAGATCATCAGCGCGCTGTGGCACAACGGGCGCTTCCTGACGATTGCGATGCACGGCGAGTTTGAGCCGCCGGCGCAGTCGTACACCAAGGAGCGCCTGAAGGAACTGCTTGAGCTGGCCGGGTGCAAGGTAGTGGAGAAGGTGCAGCCGGGTGTGGACCTGGTGATTCTGGGCTCCAACCTGTTCGGCGACGAGTGGTACCGCGAGGCGCGTAACGACCTGCGCTTTGCCTCAATGCAGGAAGCGGGCGTACGGTTGTACGTTGACCCGCGCTAGCGGACGATTGTTCAAACAAGGGCCGGCGCTCAGCCGGCCCTTTCCTTTTGGCGGCCCCTTTCGGCGCCTGCGCGAGCGCGTATTCTTTCAAGGGTGATCCAGACAGTCGCCCGACGTAGCCTTGCGCGAAGTCGGGAGGAAAGTCCGGGCTCCACAGGGCAGGAGGGTCGCTAACGGCGACCGGGTGC
>CAZNBU010000313.1:0-4632 GCA_964571035.1 uncultured Planctomycetaceae bacterium
CAGACGTTACCTGCAGCAGCGGCACTGATTTCACGAGCTACCCAGTTCAGTCGCCATTGATCACCACTACGCCACCCACCATCTCCATTGGAGTTCCCGGCACCGGCCAGTCGGTTCCGTTCAACTTCACCTCGCAGGGACGGTACCAGACCGCTTACACCGCTGCGGAACTTGCCGGGATGTCAGGTGGCAGCCTGATCACGGAGCTGCGCGTCCACGGCAGCAGCGTCACGCCGCCGAACTTCACAAACTTCAAGCTGCGCCTGGCGCACTCGCAGACTGACCCCACGATCATGTCGCTCACCTGGAACAACTTTGTGGGCGCGCAGACGCTGTGCATTAACGCCACCTCCTTCACGCCGACCGAACTGCCAGGCCAGGGCGCCCCTTCGCTCTGGAGTTTCCCGCTTCAGACCCCGTTCATCTACAACGGCACCGACGGGCTTCTGGTGGACTGGTCGTACGAGGGCAAGTCCTCCACCGGCTGGACTGTGACCTCTGCCGTTGGGCGCAATCGTGTTTACCACACCACGGACGCAAACGCTCCGGCGCCAACCACCAACACGACAAGTGGCAACTACGGTATCGACTTCCTGTTCAACACAAATCCGGGCAACGGCCACGTGCTGTCCGGCGGCCCCGGCGCGTTGAAGCTGTTCAATGCGGTGCAGACCGACACGGTAATGCTTGACATGCTTGCGGTGACGATCGGCGCTGCGCAGGACCTGAACTCGATCACGGTTACTAAGACCGGCAACGTTGCTGACGCTGCAATCACTGCAGTCAAGCTTGCGCTCGACGCGAACTCGAATGGCGTCATAGACACCGGTGAACTCGTAGGCTCCGGCATCCTTACTGCCGGCAAGATCGGCTATACTTTCTCGCCGCCGCTGTCGGTTGTTCCGGGCGTGTCGCGGCGTCTGCTGGTCGCTTTTGACACCACTGCACCGCTCGTCGTTGGCGACGCGCTGGGGTTCGAGATTTCGGCCCCGGCTGACGTGGTGTGGGCATCAGGCAACGAGTTCAGCGGTTTCCCGATCACGAACGGCCCGCTCACGATTGAGTTGCCCAGCATCCAGTTGGGCGCAGTCTCCTCCGCCACAACCCTGCCGTTCAACAGCACGTACTATCGAAGCCTGAACGTCTACCCCGCCAGCGACCTTACGGGCATCCCGGCCGGCTCCGCGATCAGGGAGATCCACTGGCTTGGCTCGAACCTTGTCGCGGACCCGACAGTATTCACAAACTTCAAGATGCTGATTGCGCACTCGAATTCGGATCCTTCAGTGCCGCTGCCCGTGGGTTATGCGGACAACTACGCGGACACGCCGGTTACGGTGCTCTCGGCTGAACGTTTCACGCCGCCGGTATCTGGAACCGCGGCCCCGTACAGCTACATCTTCAGGTTTGATCGGCCTTTCATTTACAACGGCACCCAGGGCATCTGCATTGACATGCAATGGGACTCCCGCGAATTTCCGGGGTGGTCACAGTACTACGTTACGTCCCCGACCCGCTACCGTGTCTACTCGACGTCTCTTCCCCACGCTGCCACGGGACTTTCGACCACCACAACGGCGAACATGACCGGCAACGTGTTCACCTGCCAACCGCGCGTGGCTCGCGGACCACCGCATCGGCGCGAGAGTGTTTGAGAACGCTCCGCTGAGCAACAAGGTGATGCTGGGCATGGACGCGACCACCATTGGCGCCGCGCAGTCGATCAGTTCCATCACCGTCAACAAGACCGGCTCGGTGGCCGACGCGACAATTTCGAACGTCTCGCTGTACCAGGACTCGAATAACAACGGCAGGATTGAGCTGGGCGATGTACTGCTTGGCTCAGGCACGCTTACCGCGGGCTCGATTACCTTCTCGATGGCGCCGGCAGTTGCCGTCGCCCCGGGGACGCCCGTTCCGCTGCTGATTGCCTGCTCGACATCGACCACGCTGGCCGCAAACGACACCATCGGGTTTGAGATCGCCAACCCGGCGGCTGTCGTATGGGGCGGCGGGCAGGACGTGACGGGCTATCCGATTGCCCACCAGGCTACCGTGGGCTCGTCACTGCGCCTCGGCGCCGGAATCGGTAACAGCACCAATACCATCCCGTTCAACACCGGCACGTCGTACCGCCACCTCAGCGTGTATAGCGCGGATGAATTGAAGGACTTGACGCCCGGCACGGTGATCAACGCGTTCCGTGTGTTCGGCACCACTGCAACGACAAGGACATTCACCGGATTTGAGTTGCGCATTGCGCACTCCAACACCGATCCCTACGACACAATGTCGACGACCTTCGCTGACCACTGGGTCGGCACGCAGACCGTTGCAATCGCGTCGGCGAGCTTCACCCCGACGGCGGTCGGAACCGTTGGCGCGAACACTCTGTGGGAGTTCCCGTTCACCACGCCATTCGTTTACGACGGTGCACACGGCATCTCGGTAGAAGTGATGTGGTCGGGCTCCTCGGGCAGTGGGTTCAGCATTCACTATTCAGCCGGGCGCTCGCGCCTTTACAACGCCACGATCACCTCGCCGACGGGCTCGGTCCAGGCCGGTATCGGCAGCTTCGGCGTTGAGTTCGGCATCAGCACCGCTGCGTCGGGCGTCGCCATCACCAACGGCGCCCCGACACCGGGCCTGCCTACCACCTTCACCGACCGCGTGGTTCTTGACCTTGCCGCGATGTCGCTGGGCGGCGCGCAGTCGCTGAGCGGGTTCACGCTCAACAAGGTTACGGGCAGCACGGTGGCGGACGCAGCCATCTCCGGTATCAAGCTCGTGAACGATCTCGACAACGACGGTGTCGTTGACATCACTGACACTGTACTGGCAACCGGCACACTAACCGGTGGCGCGGTCTCGTTCACGCTTCCATCCCCGCTTGCGATCACGAGCGAGGTACGCTTGCTGGTCGCGGTTTCAGCGGCCACAGCGCTCGCGCCGGGCGACACCTTCGGCCTGGAGATCACCAGCGCCGCGGGTATCACCTGGGGCGGCACGCCGACCGATCTAACGACATTCCCCGTCAGCGGGGGGCTGCAGCCAGTGCGCCTTTCGGGCACCTTCACGATCTCGAACGGCAACCCCGGCAGCGCGTACGACTACGGCGACATCGGCACTGCCTTCAACGACCTGGAGCTGTTCGGTGTGATCGGCAGCGTCGTGCTTGAGATTCACGACAATGGCGGTCCGTTCACGCCGACGGATTCGTACCGCCTGGGCACGGCGGCAGGCACCTCCACAGTCCTGGCCCCCGTGGCCGGGCTTGGCGGCGAGAACTCGCTGACCATACGGGCGGCGGCCGGGCATTCACCGGTCGTTGCCGGAAGCGGGGCTCACAACGTGCTGACAACCGCGGCAGGCACGGGATGCATCGCCTTCCGTGACATCGAGAACCTCACCGTCGAGGGCATCGAATTCACCGGCGGCACGAACTTCGGCATCCAATACTACAACGCGATTGTTGGTGGCGGGCAAAACATCGCCATCCAGCGCTGCAAGATCCATGGGATCTCGGCGGGTGCAGCCATCTTCATTCACGGATCGGCGACGACAACCAACCCCGGTCCAGTACTGATCGAGAACAACTTCTTCTGGAACTGTGAGGGCGACGCCGGCACCCTGCTTACGAGCTACGTAAAGGGTGTGATCAGCACGCGCTATGTTGCGAGCATCCGGGTTCGCCACAACACGTTCCTTCACGCGCCGACATCGACCGGATCCAGCGTGTTCTCCCAGATTACGTCCACAAACCCGATTCCTGAGCTGAGCTACAACGTGGTTCACCTCACGGGCGCCGCGACGGCGGGCGTGGTCTACTACCGAATGAATGCTACGACCAACATCAACATCCCGGTCAGCGCCGACCGCAACATCATCCACCTGGCTGGTGGATTGGTCAGCATGACCAACAACACAACGACTTGGGATACGCTCGCACAGTGGCAGGGCGCCGGTCTTGACACCAACAGCGTTACGACCGACCCGTTGCTAGTCAGCAGCACCATGGCCACCGCCAACTTGCACCTGACGTCCGCTTCTCCGGCGATTAACCTCGCTACGACTTCTACCACGGCGACGGACGTTGACGGCGACACGCGTGCGCCCGGATTCGCTGACGCAGGCGCCGACGAGCGCGCCAAGATGCGCATCACGCAGGGGACCACCGAGATTCGCAGCGGCGGGACCTTTGACGTCGGCGTGGTCAGCACGTCGCTTTCGCAGGTCACGTTCACCATCCACAACGACGACGCGATCGGCGCCCTGCTTCTCACAGGGACACCGGACCGCGTAGCCCTGACCATCGGCTCGAACCTTGACGGCACGACCGTGGTGCAGACGCAACCCGTCGCTTCGATTGCTCCCGCCACCTCATCCAACTTCGTTGTGAACATTGACCCTGCAACCGGCGGGCCGTTCAGCCTTACGCTGACCATCGCCAACGACGCCCCCGGCCAGAATCCTTACGTCATCACGGTCGTCGGCCTCGTTGGCCCGGACATTGACCTTCAGCGTCCGGTCGGCATCAACATTCCCAACGCTGGGACAGATAGCCTGGCGCCGACGATCTACGACTTCGGAACGTCGCAGCAGGTGACCTACACCATCTCCAACGAGAACGGC
>CAZNBU010000314.1:0-4627 GCA_964571035.1 uncultured Planctomycetaceae bacterium
CGGGTTGCTATGGCCGCAAGACGCTGAAGACATGCTGGCAAAACTGGATGAAGCCCGGGCCTGGTTTGAAGAGACGCTGGCCGAGGTTGACGCAGGTTGAACCGAATGACTCTCGACGATATCCGCGCGGCGGCAAAGCGTATCGGCGGCGAAGCACGCGTAACACCGGTGCACACGTCGGGCACCGTTGACGCGCACTGCGACGCGCGGGTTCACTTCAAGTGCGAGAACTTTCAGCGCATGGGGGCGTTTAAGTTTCGCGGCGCCTACAACGCGCTGGTGCAGCTATCGGCTGAGCAGCGGGCAGCGGGCGTGCTTACCTACAGCTCGGGCAACCATGCGCAGGCAATTGCCCTGGCAGGCCGGCTGTTGGGCGTGCCCAGTGTGATCGTGATGCCGGATGACTCTCCGCAGGTGAAGCTGGAGGCCACGCGCGGGTACGGCGGCGAGGTGGTGCTCTACAACCGCAACGAGACTGAACGCGAGTCGCTGGGCGCGCAGATTGCAGCCGAGCGCGGGTTGACCGTCATCCCGCCGTACGACCATGCGGATATCATTGCGGGCCAGGGCACGGTGGCGCTGGAGTTGCATGACCAAGTTGATGGCCTGGACGTGCTGCTGGCGCCGTGCGGTGGCGGCGGGCTGCTGTCCGGATGTGCGGTTGCGACGAAGGCGCTGCGTCCCGGGTGCAGCGTGATCGGCGTGGAGCCTGCGGGCGCCGATGACGCTACGCGCTCGTTCAAAACCAGCATGCTGCATACGTGCAAAAAGCCTGACACGATTGCCGACGGCGCGCGCACGCCATCGCTGGGCAAGCTGACCTTCCCGCTGATTCAACAGCATGTGGATGACATGGTGACTGTGGACGACTCCGCAATCCTGGCTGCCATGCGCTTTCTCTGGGAGCGAATGAAGCTGGTGGTTGAGCCTACGGGCGCGCTGGCATACGCGGCGCTGCATTCGGGCGTTGTGCGCTTTCCCGGCAAGCGCGTGGGTGTGGTGATCAGCGGCGGCAATGTGGATGTGAGTGACGCCGCGCGGTTGTATTCGGTTCAGTGATTGCATTCCGCAGCCTGAAGCCGCGGCAACTCATCGCCTTGAAGGCGATGCCACTACGACACCTCTACACCGCGCCAGAAGGCTACATAGTCTTTGATGCGCTTGGCTGCGTCCTTGGGTTCGGGGTAGTACCACGCGCCGCCTTCGTTCGTTTCGCCTTGCACGACGATGTCGTAGTAGCTGGCGTCGCCCTTCCACGGGCAGTGCGTGTGCTGGTCGTTCGGCTTCAGGTAGTCGCGGTTGACCGCATCGGGCGGAAAGTAGTGGTTGCCCTCGACTACGATGGTGTCGTTGCTTTCGGCAATGACGGCGCCGTTCCAGGTGGCTTTCGGCATCGGATTCTCCCCTGGGGTAACGGAAAAGTGAGTGCGTTGATTCCTAGTGGCGGCCGGTGTTGTACTTGACCCTGGCGACCTTGGCTCGCTCGGAATCCAGCCCGGTCTCTTCCCAAATCGTCAGGTAGACGTCACACAAGCCGAACTTCTCGGCGCGGAAGAGGATCGCAAACAGCTCCTCGCACGCATCCGCAATCAGGCGGTTGGCTTCTCTGTTGTTGGGATCAAGGTCCGTTGCATTCTGCGCCAGGCGAACGCTCTCACGGTACGCCTTTTCCCTGACGACTACCGAGCTTTCGGCTCGACGGGCATCGTTGAACTTTTCCTTAGCGGCCTTCAGGAGCTTGGTTACGTTGCCCTGGCGTTCGTCACGGCGGAACGACTCCATCCGCATCTCGCGGATTGACGCGACGATGTTTTTCACGTCTTCCAGGCCCTGAATCGCCTGCTCGTCCGTCTCTTCGACCGCGAGCACCTGGTAGAACTTCTCGCGCGCTTCATCGACGTGGACCATGGCGGCGTCGTACTCTTCCTTGTCGGCGGCGACTTTCCACTTGTCCAGCTCAATGCGCGCTTCTTCGTTCAACCCGACAATGCGCTGCTGGTCCACGGTGCGCATGTACCAGAACGTGCCAAGAATGCCGCCGACGATCAGGATCAGCGAAACGGCAACGCCCGAAACCTCCTTGCGATGCTTGCCCATCCACTTCATGGCAAGGCGGATTACGGAGTAATCCACCGAGCCCATCCGGCGACCTTCAATGAAGCTGCGGATGTTTCCGGCAAGCTCTTTGGCTGTCTCCACGCGGTCGCGCGGGTCTTTCTCCAGGCACTTGAGGCAGAGACGCTCAAGCTCGCCCGGGATTTCCATTTCCGGGTTGCGCTCCGACGGGCGCACCGGGGTCATCTCGCGCACCTGCTCAAGCACTTCGTCGGACGACTTGCCCGTCCAGGGCGAGCGCAGCGCGAGCATCTCGTACAGGATTACGCCCAGGCTGAAGATGTCGGTCGCCGGGCCGATCTCATCCAGGTCGCCGCGCGCCTGCTCTGGCGACATGTAGCTGGGCGTGCCGATGATGCTGCCCATCACCGTGTGGATCGCCCCGTAGTCAAGCCGGTCGGTCACGACAATGCCGCTGTCGTGCTCGTGCGTGAACTCGCGCCCGACAACCTTCGCGACACCCCAGTCCATGACCTGCACTTCACCGAACTTCCCGACCATGATGTTGGCTGGCTTGAGGTCGCGGTGGATGACGCCCTTGTTGTGGGCGAACGCCATGCCTTCGCAGATCTTCAGGAAGATGTCGAGCAGCTTGATCATCGGGAACTCGCGGTGCACGTCGCGGTTCCCTTCGCGCAGTTTCAGCAGCACTTCGGCAAGGCTCATACCCTCCACGAGCTTCATCGTGAAGTACAGGTTGCCGGCGCCGTCCACGCCCATTTCGTGCACGGGCACGATGTTGGGGTGTTCTAGTTGGCCGGTGATCTGGGCTTCTTCAAGGAAGCGCTCGACCACGTCGCGTCGCCCCAGCAGCTCCTTGCGCAGGACCTTCAGCGCGACGGCGCGGCGCAGCTCGGTGTCTTCGACCTCGAGCACCTTGCCCATGCCGCCGCGGGCGATCTCCTGCAGGACGATGTAGCGCTTTTTGTCGGGAGTCGCGTCAGGCTGATACTGCGCCAGCGACGAGTCCATCTTGCTGCTGATCAGCTTGACGCCCTCGCCAAGCTTCATTTCGTCACGGACCTGGGCGATCGTCATCTGGCTGCCGGCGATCATGGTGCCGGCGGGCACCACCTTGTCGGGGTCACCGATCCCGTCCGAATCGTCGTGCAACGACCAGGCCACCGCCTGCTTGTCGGTGTCTTCCGCGCCCGCGCGGCTGTCCTCGAGCTTGGATGTCCTGCGGCCGGTGCGTTTGGAGGTCTTCGGCGGCAGCTTGTCGGTCGGCCGCTGGTCGTCGCGCTTCCTGATGGGCGTGGTGGGACGTTGGCCGGCAATGGGCTCAGTCACCTTGTCTGATATGGGTGTGTTCTTGCGGTTCGCCTTGGCGGTGACTTCGTCGGTCCACTCTGAATCCGGCGCCAGCGTGTTCATGCCGATGTCGTCGCTGTCGTCATCGACGGGACGGGCCGGGGCGCTGTTTCGCCAGTTCGGCGCCTCTGCAACTGTAATCACAGACGCATTGCCGCCATTGTTGTAGGCTTCAAACAGTTGATTGGCCTGTTCGCGTGTGAAGTGGCCTTTGTGGATGATGAGGTTGAGGATGGTGAGGTTTTTGTCGTTAGCGCGCCGGCGCTTGTACTCGGTACGCAACGACTCCACCTCAAGGGCGGACAGATAGTTCCGGTCCTCCAGATAGGCTAGGAACTTCTCTTCAGCTTCGATGCCGACTGTTGCCATCCCGTCCTGTCGCCTTTGCCCAGAGCGACCCCCCGAGATAATACACCCCGGCGTGACACTCAGGTTAGCGAAATGTGTATCGGAAGACTACCGTGCGAACTGTGCATGATCGCGGGCTTCAAACGAGGACTTCTGGATGGCAACGGCTGAGAGCGGCCAATTGAAGCCACTTCGGGCGATCTTCCTGATTCGGCACGCTGAGCCGGTTTCGCATGGAACTTGGCAAGGACCGGACGCGTCTCGACCGCTGTCGGAGCGCGGGCGACGCCAGGCAATCAATGCTGGAAAACTTCTCAAGCGCTTTACTATGAAGGAGTTACGCTGCGCGCCCCATCAACGCTGCCGCGAAACGGCGGCCCTGATCGGCGCCGAGCTGGGGTTGGACCCAATTGAGGACGAAAGGCTGCACATTTCGAGGCGTTTTGACCTGCCGGAGGTTGATCGGTGCCTGGTCTGGGTCGCCCACAGCAACAACATCCCTGGCGCACTGGAGCGCGCGGGCGTTTCGTGTCACGACTGCGGGCACGCCTCGATCTGGATGGTTGAGTTTGATCAGGACGGGTTGATCGTCCGAGCCGACTACCGCGAGCCGGGCGATTGACCCGGTACCGCTACCAGCACGAACGTACCCGGAGTCTGCGTCGAAGCCGTAACCGCCACGCCGCTACGAGTACCCTGCGCGCTTTCAACAGGTTTCGACTCGCCGGCTTCAAGCCGCAGCAATTGGTGGTTCTCGGCGGGCGACCCGCCGAGATTGAGCTGCACGGAGTGCGAGAACGTCGCGTCGCCGGGTAGTTGCAGGGTGAAACCGCTGACAAAGGTGGTCGCTTCC
>CAZNBU010000315.1:0-4613 GCA_964571035.1 uncultured Planctomycetaceae bacterium
GAACGATAAATTGGCTGCTGCGGCCAGCGAACGGAACGAAGCATCGAGATCTTCCGCGTTGTCGGGTTGCTCGATCGCGTCGACAATCCCCGCGGGGGAAGTGGTGTATTCGTTCGCGCCAAACAGTTCATCCCTACGCGGTATGCGCTCGAAATCGATAGCGTTGTCGTAGCTCACCAGCGTGGCAAACCTGACCTTCGCATTCGCCAGCGGGGCACCGGTTCGATCGTCGATGAGCCTGAACGCCAGACGCGGAGTGACCGTGGCTGACGCGTCTTCAGCCTTGGTCCCTTCTGGTTCGTTCACCCTGGCCGCTTCCACCGTCCGGGCACTCGAACCTTGGCGCTGCTCTTGCAGTTCAGCCTGCGCTGCAACCTTCGATTCGGGTTGGTTCGGCAAGCTGGCCGATGGCGAAGAGTCCGGGTCAGTCTCGGGCGCGAGCACCGTCCCATGCCAAGTCAGCATGCCGACCAAGGCCGCCACGAAGACCAACGCGAGTCCACCCAATGTTGCTGGCAAGCGGCGTTTCATGGCATGCAGGATACTGACCCCAAGGCATGCCTGCATCGACGAAGTGCGCGTGGGTTCGCGGACTCGCAAGTGGTTCCCGACCGCGCGCATTCCGCGTCATCGCAAACCTACCCGTCGCTTGCGCTCCGGGCTCTTGTCCTCCGTACCCTGCACACATCAAGACTAGGCTACGGCGCCGCTACCCGCCCAGCACTTCGCGGACTTTGGCTTGTAGGGCTTCTGGTCTGATCGGCTTTTCTAGAAACGCTGTGCCTGGGTCCAGCACCCCGTGGTGCACTATGGCGTTGTCGGTGTAGCCCGACATGTACAGCACCTTGGTGGTTGGGCGCGCCGAGACGATCTTCTGCGCCAGTTGCGGGCCGCCCATGCCCGGCATTACCACGTCGGTCAGCAGCAGGTGAATGTCCCCGTCGTGCATACTCGCGCGCTGCACCGCCAGCTCAGGCGTTGCAGCCTCCAGCACTTCGTACCCCGCGCCGGTGAGCACGCTCTTCACCAGAGTGCGGACCGCTTCTTCGTCCTCGACCACCAGTACAGTCTCGGTCGCCTTCGGGCGCACAGCCGCCAGGCGTGCCGAGCGGTCTACCGGCTTCTGCTCGGTGGCTGGGATGTAGACCTTGAATGTGGTGCCGCGGCCGGGCTCGCTGTAGACCCAGATGTTGCCGCCGCTCTGCTTCACAATGCCGTAAACCGTGGACAGGCCGAGCCCGGTGCCGCGCCCCAGCGCCTTGGTGGTGAAGAACGGCTCAAAGATGCGCTTGCGGGTGTCGGCGTCCATGCCTACGCCGGTATCCGACACCGCGATCATCACGTGCGAGCCCTCGCGCGCGTCCACGTGCTCGGCGACGTAGTCGGCGTCCAATTCAACGTTGGCAGTCTGGATCGTGATCTTGCCGCCCTGCGGCATGGCGTCGCGGGCGTTCACCACCAGGTTGACGATGATCTGCTCGATCTGCCCGGGGTCGAACTTCACACTGTCGAGCCTTGGCTCAAGGTGCGTCGCGAGGTCAATGTCCTCGCCGATCAGCCGCCGCAGCATCTTGTCCATCTGCGTCACGGTGTCGTTGAGGTTGAGAACTTCCGGCTGCAAGACCTGCTTGCGAGAAAAGGCGAGCAGCTGACGCGTCAACCCCCCGGCGCGGTCGCCGGCTTTGCGGATCTCCTCGATCTCGGCGCGAAACGGCGCGTCAGGCTTCATGCGCATCAGCACGAGGTCGCCGTAGCCGATGATCACGCTGAGCAGGTTGTTGAAGTCGTGCGCGATGCCGCCCGCAAGGCGGCCGATCGCTTCCATCTTCTGCGATTGCAGCAGTTGCTCCTCGACCGTGCGCAGCTCTTTCGTGCGTTGCTCCACCTGCTGCTCCAGCGCGCTCTTGGCGTCGAGCAGCTCCTGCTGTGTGATTCGCCCGTCGGCTTCCAACTTCTCGAGATGCGCGACCTGCTCCTCCCGCGAAGCCAGCGCGCGCACACGCTCAAGGTTCTCACGCAGCAGGGTGTTGCGCACGCGCACGTAGTGCCGCGCGACGCCGGCGCCCAGGCCGGCTGCAAGGAGCGCCAGTACCCCCGCCGCCAGCACAATCGGCCATACCAGCGCGGCGGCGGCGGCCTGCGCAATGCCCGCCGGTTGCTGCGAGACCACCACCCAGCGGTGGCCGCCCACAGTGCACGGCACGGCGCTGGCGTGCATGGCCTCGCCCGAGATCGGGTCGTCGTACTCGATGCGCGACTTGCCGCCGTTGTCTACCTGGAAGGGCGGCGTGCCGACGTACTCGGTAAACAGGCGCTCCTGCAGGTTCAACCGTGGGTGCGCGGCAACGGCGCCGGTGTGGTCGAGTAGGAAGGTGTACCCTTCATCTTCCGTGTCGATTGTCTTCAGAGCCTCCACAACCTTGTTGAGCTGCACCTGGTAGACCACCGCGCCGAGAACCTTGCCGTTGGCTGGGTCGCGGATCGGCACCGCGACCGCCACCAGCAAAAGCCGGGGTGCGGCATTACGGCGATAGACCTCTGAGACGTACGGCTGCCAGTTGGCTGAGACCCCTTTGTACCAGTCGCGTTCGTTGAAGCGCCGGCCGATCGATTCGGGCGCCTTGGGAAAGTCGCTCCATAGCAACCCGGCTTCATCGGTGACGAAAGCGCGATCGACACGGGGGTGCGCCTGAACCAGCACCTCCAGCGCCTCGCGCGCGCTGTCTTCGTCCTGGGTGGTTGCGGCTGCGACCAGCGACTTGCGCTGCGAGAACGAGGTAAGCGCACCGACCCAGTGCTCGAACTCGGATTCCACCATGCGCGCCGAGATCGTGGCGTTCGCAAGCTGGTTGCGATCCATCAACTCGCTTGCGGTCTGCAAATGAAGGTAGTACGTGTATGCGCCCAACCCGGCCAGCGGCAGCGTACCGAGCAGCATCATCAACACATACGCAGGCCAGCCTACGCGCGTGGGAAGCTCCTGATCTACGTCAGGCGTGCTTGAAGCCATGCTATTTCTCGTTACGGCCAACCCGTGAAAGCGCGAAACAGCGATTGCTGCAACGACACCAACGTTCAAACAGTCGCGCAAAATTGTAGCGAACGCACTGATTTCAGGAATCCGAAATCATCACGATTTTTGTCACCGTGTTGGCGATGCTTCTTTGCGGGCGCTACTTGAAGAGCGCGCCGTGGAGCGCCGGAATCGCTTTGTCGATGTCGCTGTCGTCGATCAGCAGGCTGATGTTGATCTTGTTGGCGCCCTGGCTGATCATTTCGACGTTTACGTCGGCGTCGCGCAGGGCGGTGAAGATCTTGGCGCCCAACCCGCGCTGCGCCTTCACGTTTTTGCCGACGATGCAGACGATCGCCTTGTCGGACACGACGCTTACCCGCCCGTGGCCTTCCAGGGCTTTCACAGCCTCGTTGAGATTGCTTACGCCGCTGCAGGTCATGCTGACGCTGATTTACGTCGTACTGATCATGTCGATGTCGATTTTTTCGCGGCCGAGTACGTCGAATATTTTTGCGAGGAACCCGGGCTGGCCCAGCATTTGGGGGCTTTCAATCGTGATGACCGCCTGGCTTTCCTTGTAGGCGATGCTGGTGACGGCGTTGGGGTTCTCGCCGCCTTCCTCAGTAATCACCGTGCCGGGGTGCTCGGGCCGGTTGGTGTTGAGCACGCGCACCGGGATTTTGCGCTTGATCGCCGGCAGCAGCGTGCTGGGGTGCAGCACGCGCCCGCCGTAGTAGGCGAGCTCGCTGGCTTCGGCGAAGCTCATGTACGGGATGCTGCGGGCATCCTTGATCAGGCGCGGGTCGGCAGTCATGACGCCGTCGGTGTCGGTCCAGATCTCGCACTCTTCCGCCGCCAGCCCCGCCGCAAAGCAGGTCGCGGTAAAGTCGCTGCCGTTGCGGCCGACAGTGGTGATCTCGCCGCTGCTGGTCTTGCCGACGAACCCGGTCACGATCGGCACCACGTCGTTGCCGACACGGCGCTTGAACTCGGTGGTCATGCGCACTTCGTACCCCGGCAGCGGGCGGGCGGACCCGAAGTGCTCGTCGGTGATGAACCCGAGGTCCCAGGCATCGAAGGCTTCGGACTTCACACCGTTGCGCGTGAAGTAGTCGGCGATCACGCGGCAGCTCATGCGCTCGCCGAAGCTGGCGAGGTAGTCGAGGCTGCGGCGAGAAGCTTCGCGCACGAGGCTGATACCGCGCAGCAGATCTTCGATTTCGCGGAAGAACGGGTCCAGGATGTCGTGGTCGCACCCGCACCCGCGCAGCACCGTACGCTGTTTGTCCACGACGGGCGCGGCGTCGGGCTCACCGGCGGCGGCGCGCTTGCCTGCGTTCAGCAGGGCGTCCGTAACGCCCTTGTGCGCGGAGCTGACAACCACGGGGGTGCGGTCCGCGCGCCCGCGGACAATCTGCAGCACCTTGTGAATCTGTTTTTCGTCGGCGACGGAAGACCCGCCGAATTTCATCACCAGCATGGCGTGGCTCGGTTTACCGGCGCGAGAAGTTAACACGACGCGTGCCAACCGCAACGCCGGGAGAGTCGGCAGTCGGCAGTCGGCAGTCGGCAGTCGGCAGTCGGCAGTCGGCAGTCG
>CAZNBU010000316.1:0-4607 GCA_964571035.1 uncultured Planctomycetaceae bacterium
CCCGACTCACGGCACTCCTTGCCCGCGACGAGTACGGCCTTGCCTGCCAGTTCCGCCCTTGCCCATGCTTCGAACTCGACCGCCGCCCCCTTGCGCACGCGACAGAAAGCCAGGCGGCGCTCGCCGAACAGCGGCGCAGCAAGCATGGCGGCCACTTCTCCGCCCGGCGCCAGGTCGACCGTGCGCTGCGGTGACGAATCGATGAAACCATGGTCGGCGGTCACCACCAGATGCACGCCCCGCCCCGCCAGCGCATTCAGCAGGTTGGCGAACAGCGCGTCGATCCGCTCGAAGCAGGCATGGACCTGGGCCGAGCGGCAGCCGTGCAGATGGCTAAGCGCATCGAATACGGGATAGTAGGCATGGACCAGGCCGCCGCTCGCCGCAAGGCGATCGACCTGGGCCAGGATCTGCGCTTCCAGCCCCTGCAGCCCCTGGTAGGGCTCGATCCGGGCGCCCCGCGCGTGGTGCTGTGAAAAACGCGAAAACGCGATATCGGCCGGGGACACCAGCACCGCGGGCCGGTTCGCGTGGTGGAACATCGGCGGCACAGGACAGAGCCGCGACATCAGCCGGACGGCCTCCAGCGGCGGCCCGGCGCGCAGACCCAGCGGCAGGGGCAGAACGACGCCACCGAAGCGGCGGTCATGGACGAACCATCCATTGAGGCCATGGACCGCGGGCGCGACCCCGGTCAACAAGGTCGTCACCGCACTCGCGGTGGTGCTTGGACAGACCGAAGTCAACGCTCCCCGGCGGTGGGCATGGAGCACCGAACCCGCCCCCGCCGAGCACAAATAGCGGTCACCCAGGCCGTCAATCACCAGCAGCACGACCCTCGCCGCTGCGTCCCCCGGAGCAACCCCGCCTGCATGCCACCCCGCTCCGGGCTCGTGCAGCCAGGTACGCAAGGTGCTGGCCAACTCGTACAGGCCCCCGCGGCCGTATTCGGGCAGCACGGAATCGACAGGAAGCGGAAAACGGATGTTCAGCACGGGCATCGGGCCGTCATCTGGCGGGCGCCGCAGGCGCCGCAGAGCGGCACCGGACGGAAAACGTGAAAAAGCCGGATGAGCACATTGTACTCATCCGGCTTCGGATTCTGGAGCGGGAAACGAGACTAAAATTCCCGCCTTAACTCCTTGATAACGCAGCAATTTTTACTTCTCATTGTGCCGCGAAGGACTGCATTATGTACTAACAGCTCTCGCCTGGCAACACCTTCGCGGCACCTTCGCGGCTTTTTTTGCGACACCGACGCTGTCCGGCGCAGCGCAGGCGGCGGAGCGCGGATCCTTCCCCAATCGCCAAAGATCAACTGGCCAGAGTCGCGGGTCTCGATCCTATGCGAACCACCCGCTCTATGAAGCGGGACAACTGCTCGGATGGCGTCGCATCGGAACGAAGCAAGAACGTGGTGATGGCGAGGCTTCGATCGGCCAATGGGCGTACGACCACTTCTGGATGGCGACAGGAGGCGGCGTACGCCGCATTGGAGAAGCCGACGCCGTAACCTGCCGCCACCAAGGTCAGCATCAGGTCGGTGGTCGAGACACGTTCCGCTACTTGAGGTTGGGAGTCTATGGAACGCAGCAGGCGTTCCAGTTGCTGGTCGCACCCTGCGCACGTCTCGGGATTGCAGAGCACCAGCGGATAGTTCAGGACCTCCCTGAGTGCGACGCGCTTGTACGCAAGCAAAGGATGCCTCGGAGGTATCGTCACGACGATCGGGTCTTGCCAGACCGGCTGGGCGACAACGTCCGCCTTGAGGCCGTCGAACAAGGTGAAGCCTGCATCGTAGAGATCGTTCTTCAACCCTTTCAACTGCTGTGACAGGGGCATCTCGAAGAGCCGGATCTCGATATCCGGCTCCTCCTCCCGGCACAGCGCGAGCAACGCCGTCAAGCGTGCCTGGGCAATGCCGTCGGAAAGCGCGATTCGCAGCCGACCGCGGAAGCCCGCGGCCGCGGCTCGGACGTTCCCCTTGGCCTGCTCGATCACCAAGAGGATACGACGCGCATCCTCGATGAACACTTTTCCCGCCCAGGTCAGCTGCACGCCGCGAGACGTGCGCTCGAACAGCCGCGCGCCGACATCGGATTCCAGCTTCTTGATGGCGCGAGACAGCGGCGATTGCTCGATATGCAGTCGCTCGGCGGCCCGCCCGAAATGCAGTTCTTCGGCAACCGTGATGAAGCAGCGAAGGTGGCGAAGGTTCACTCGAAACTCCCGGACACGAGCATTGAGCCGAACTGGCGTCACGCTCGAGTTGGTTGCCCCCTTCCCCGCCTCCAGTCGCCCCCTGCCGCAATCCGGCGCAGCTCAATGCAACAACACGCGTTCCGATCTCGCTCGCACCCCGGCATTGCAGATGACGAGCGCGACCGGCGTACCCCACACCGCTCGGCACCTGGCGCGGCAGCACCGAAACGCCGCGCTCATCCGCCCAACGTGCGCGCCGGTACGCCGACGGCAGTCGCTAACGGTGGCACGCTCTTGAGGACGACACTGCCGGCCCCCACTGTGGCGCCGCGGCCAATCTCGATGTTTCCCAGGACCGTGGCATTCGCCGAGAGAAGAGCGCCATCGCGAATCTTCGGGTGACGATCGCCCCGGCCCTTCCCCGTGCCTCCCAGGGTCACGTGCTGGAGGATCGACACGTCGTCGCCGACCATTGCCGTTTCACCAATCACGATACCGGTGCCGTGATCGATGAATACGCGACGCCCCATCGAGACCGCTGGGTGAATGTCGACACTGAACACCTCCGAGACTCGGCTTTGCACGATCCGTGCCGCAGTGCGTCGCCCCTGGCTCCACAGCCAGTGTCCGACGCGGTGGCATTGCAGCGCGTGAAAGCCCTTGTAGCAAAGGAACGGGGTCAGGATGTCTTCGGTCGCAGGATCTCGGGCGACAACCGCCACCAGGTCCTCCTGCGCCGCAGCGTCGACGGCGGGGCAACCCACCTTCGCCTCGGCGAACAGCGTCTCCCACATGCTCAATGACAAGGTCGAATCACACAGTTTGCGTGCCAGCAACCCGCTCAGAGCAGAGTAGAAATCCTGTTTCCCAAGGATGGCTTCGGTCATGATCGCACGCAGCGCGGGGTCGGTTGCGCACGCATGCTTCGCCTCGCCGACCAACCGCTCCCACACCGCATCCGTCGCAGCATCGCACCGGAAACGCTCTTCGAGCCTGCCGAACGATAGATCAAATCCGTGCGTCAATGCAGTTCCCACCTGTCCTAATTCTGCGGCAGCGGCCTCGCCGACAACGGAAGGAGCTTATGGAGGGAGTCGCCGGCACCGCCACCCGAAACGGGATGGAATCGCCCGAAGGCGGATATTCCTGTCAGTTTGAATCAGTCGTGACGGTTCACGGATCGAGAGGAGCGACACGTTCGCCCAACACCGCATGCTGCCTCGATGACTGCCCTTGCACACAATCGGCGAACAGGCGACCACGTTCTCAGGACCAATTGGCAAGCCGCTTCCGAATACGTGAACGAAACGCCTCGACCTCTTCCCCGGACAGACACTCTGCCTTGTACAGCGACAACATCTCGAACCGGCATGCGGGCGCACATGTGCCAAGAAGCGCGGTTTTCAGGACCCGTTTCACCGGTTGCCGCATCAGCAGGCGATCCACCCACCACGGAGAGCCAAGCGACGTAATGGCGAGTCCGCGTCGCAGCTTGTGGAGCCGTGGCTTGATCGGGCCGAGGTCGCTTGCATGGTCGTAGGCAATCCCGGGCGCCCATACACGATCGAACCAACCCTTCAACACGGCTGGAAAGCCAAACCACCAGGTGGGAAACACCAACACCAATGCTTCGGCCGCAAGTAACCGCTCGGCCTGGGGCTGGACAGCTGACATGTCAAACGGGGAGAGATAGTAGGAACGGCGTTCGCTGACTGAAAGCGAGGGCGAGAACCCGGCCTGGCATAGATCCTCCACCTCGACGTCGTGCCCCGACTCCCTCAGGGCCTGGATGGCGGATTGCGCCAGGGAGTGGCACAGGCTGTCTGCAACGGGGTGGGCAATGACGACAAGGCACTTCATGTTGGATCCCGGTTGTACCTGAGCGGCGCTGCTCGACGCGTTCCAAGCAGAGCATCACGATTGCATTCTGCGGATATCGGCCCGCCAAGATCACTGGGACGCGCCCCATGCATGACCGCGCTCTCCAAGGTCTTGCACAAGACCCCTATTGTCATCATTCGACAGGCCCTGGGCATACGACAAAACTCCTGACGCATCCGGTCTGCATTATCCGATAGCTCTACGCGAAGATCACCGGGCAAGGATCTCTTGGATCGGAGATGAGGCGAACGTGGCCGGAATTCGTCCTGGCGAGATGTCGGCGCAATCGGGGTACCCGCAACAACCCATTGTCGCTGTTCGTCGCCACGTCACCCGTCTCAAATGCCGGCCATGTCTGGACAAACGCCACCGAGCGTCAAGGAGTGCCCACCATGTCTTCGCAGACCGCCCTCGACCTTCCCGTCGAACGCCGCATCCTGCGCCGCGCCGAGGTCGAGGCCAAGACCGGCTTCAAGCGCGCCCACATCTACAGCCTGATGAAGGAAGGCAAGTTCCCCAAGGCC
>CAZNBU010000317.1:0-4606 GCA_964571035.1 uncultured Planctomycetaceae bacterium
GCTTGTCCTTGCGCAACTGCCCGGAACGCCCACGCCAAGCGGATTCCGGGCCTGCTTTGCTTGACCGCCCCCGCCGCCTTGCTAGCCTTGACCGCCTTGAGAGGCCCCCATGAAAGCCATCACCGTCCGTATCGACGACTCCGGACTGGACGCACTGCTCAAACGCATCAAGGTTGCGCAGGAAGCCGGGTTTGACCGCTTCGACCTGTGCGTCTCCAACCCGCAGGGCGATTTCGGCCGCATCGTCACCGCACTTTCCACCTACCACGTGGGCCTCGCCGCGCTGCGCCTGAAGGAGGCGCGCCATGACGCCATGGTTTTCCGCCGCCCCGGCTACGCCAAGCTTGGTGCATCCGACGCCGCGATCGCCACGCGCAGCGCCGACATGGTCGCCGAAACCGCCAACCATCTCGCCGCGCTCAAGCCGCAGTTTCTTGTGCTCGAAGGCGGGTATGTTGCCGTGGCGGGCTTGGTCGAAAAGCAGGCTGTGCTCGACGAAGCGCTGGATTGCGACGAAGACGACGACACCTGCAAGCTCGTGCAGCGTGAGCACGTCAAGATCGAAGAAGCGCTGGCGGAGCAACAGCTTGAGCACCTATGCCGCAACCTGCACCGCGTAAGCAAGGCGCTGGGCGAGTTGCCGATCTGCCTGCTCACGCCCGAAAGCCCCTTCAGCCTGCTGCAGCCCGACCGCATGCAACACGTGCTGGACGACCTCAAGAACGTGGGGTACTGGCACAGCACCAGCAGCGCCGCGATCCTGCACAGGCTGGGCGGGCCCAAAGAGTCCGACTGGATTGAGCGTTTCGCCCGCCGCCTCAAGGGCGTCTACCTGGGCGACATGCTGGGCGGCCACGGCGATCAGCCGCCGGGGCTAGGCCAGGTGAAGTTCGAAGACCTCGCGCCGGAACTGGCAAAGGGGACCGTTCGGGTTATGGTGGTGGACGACGACAGGGGCACGAAGCTGCGGTTTGGCAGCGAGTACCTGTCAAAGGTCGGCATCTTCTAGACCCCTGCCGGACCCCTCGGAATTGACGATGTACCGCACAATCCTGCTTGCAATCCTCGCGCTGGCCATTGCCGGTTGCACCACCCCATCGGGCGACGGCGTGGGCACTTTCGACGGCGACATGAACGAGCTTGAGCGCGTGTCATACGAGCGCATCGGCGACGTGCGCATCATCTACTACGTCAAAGAAACCATGGTGGAGTCCGCCCGCGATAAGGGCACGCTCACCAAGCAGGAGCGCCAGTTGCACGTGCTGGTCAACCGCAGCCACACGCTGCGCCAGGGCGTGCCGGACCACAAGCTGCCGCCCGAAGAACGCTTTCTCTACAACAACGAGATGCACGATCTGCTGGTCGTGTTCAAAGACCAGCTCGGGTTTTTTGAACCGGGCAATGCCACAAACATCCTTGGGGAAGACGCGGTTGCCTGGGCCGACCGGGACCGCAGCGTCACCCGTGTGATCGCCGTGGAGCAGATTCTGGACGGCAAGGTCAACACCAGCTACTTCGCGCGCCGCATGCGCGAAGACGTGGACGACCCCGACAGGGCAAAAACCTTCAACCAATGCCAGGCGTTCTTTCTGGAGGCGCTGGCGAAATCCATCCCCCGCGGCTCGGCTGATTACGGCGAAAGCAAAGACGACGCGCTGGGAAGACGACGCTGATACCCCTTGCCCTACCGTGCCATCACGTTCGAGAGCTTTGAAGCCTTCCGGCGCGACGCCGCGAAGGTGGCGGCTGCACGCCCCGTGGTTTCGGTCGGCAGCTTTGACGGCGTGCACCTTGGCCACCAATACATCCTGAACGAGCTGGTCGAATGGGCCCGCCGCGAGCACGCGCCCGCGGTCGTCGTCACTTTCCGCACCCACCCGCGCGAGGTGATGACCGGCAGGGTGATGCCGTCGCTCAACAGCCCCGAGCACAAGCTGCGGCTGCTTTCGAAAGCCGGCGTGGACGCAATCCTGATGCTGGAGTTCGACGACCGCATCCAGCAGCTCACCGCTCGCGACTTCATGGAGCAGTGTGTGCGCGACGCTTTGAACGCTCGTGGAATGCTGGTCGGGTTCAACAACCACATCGGCAAGGACCGCGAGGGGACGTACCCGGTACTGCGCGAGATCGGCGCCGAGCTTGGCATCGAAGTGCGCGAAAGCGAGCGCGTTGAAGTCAGCGGCCTCGCGATGTCCAGCAGCGCGATCCGCAAGCACGTCGCAACCGGCGACTTTCTGTGGGCGCGCAAGATGCTGGGGCGCCCGTACAGCATCGTCGGCAACGTGCAGCCCGGCGACAAGCGCGGCGGCGGCATCGGCTACCCTACGGCGAACATCGCGCTGGCTGGGCTGGCGTACCCTCCGCAGGGCGTGTATGGCGTGCGCGTGAAGCATGAGGGGGAGTGGCACCTTGGCGCCGCCAACATCGGCACCCGGCCCACGGTGGACCCGACGCGCACCGAGCCGTTGCTGGAAGTTCACGTGCTCGATTTCGAGGGCGATCTGTACGGCCATGAGCTGGAAGTCGAGTTCCTGTTCAGGGTACGCGACGAGCGCAAGTTCGCGGGCCTGGAAGAGTTGAAGCAGCAACTGGCGCGGGATGTCGAAGCCGTTCGACAGTGGATAGAAGAAGAAGGCGGCGAGCAATAGTTTGAAAAGGATCGCGAAGGGGCAGACATGAGCAAGCTCGAAGAACTCAAGAAACTCGTAATGGGCACCATCGCCAGCGGCCCCGTAAAACTGGCCAGCGGCGCGACGAGCGATTTCTATATCGACGGCCGCCTGACAAGCCTCACCTCGCGCGGGCTGCAACTCACGGCCGAGTTGATGTGGGAGCGCATCAAGCAGTGGGACGTAACCGCGGTGGGCGGCCCCACGCTGGGCGCCGACCCGATTGTCGCGGGCATCCTGATGGCGGCTGCGCACGAGGGGCGCGAGCTGAAGGGTTTTCTGATTCGCAAGGAAGCCAAGGGCCACGGCATGCAGCGCTGGGTGGAAGGCCCGGACCTCGCAGAAGGCGAGCGCGTGGTAATCATAGAAGACGTAGTAACCAGCGGCGGCAGCGCGATCAAAGCGATCGAAGGCCTGAGGCAGCAGTACAACCCCAAGGTAGTAAAGATCCTAGCCCTCGTAGACCGCCAAAGCGGCGCGCAAGAAAACCTCACCAAAGCCGGGTACGAATTCGAGGCGCTCTTTACGCGTAAAGACTTGGGACGGTAGGAGCCGCGGCCTCCGGCCCACTGAGCGTACGGGCGGGACGCCCGCGCTCCTAATGAAAGTCTGGGGATGGTGGGACCCACCCGGCACTTACGTGCCGGGCTATTTGGTTACTCTGTAAACGTGGCGTTGGCTGGGTCGAAGATGGCGCCGAAGTGGTCTACTGGCTGCTTCAGGGTTTCGATCAGGTCGTTGGCTACGCCTACCAGCTCTTTGCGGTGCTTCTGGGCCATGTCTTCGCCGGCTACGTCGGTGTAGATGAGGTGCACCGTTACGAATGCCTTGAAGTCGGAGAGCTCGAGAAACAACCCGTCGTAGGCGGTTTCGAACACGTAGCTGAAGGTGCTCTGCTTGCCCTTGGGCAGCTTGTTGTTCGGGTACCCGAAGTGATGCAGCGCGGCGTACACCGCTCCCCACGGGGGAAGGTCGTACTCCTCGGCCAGATCTAGGCGGCCGCGTCGATGATCATCCAGGAACTTGAGTGTGGCTTTGTCAGCTAGGTGCATTGCCCGTCCCCGTGGCGCAGAATTGCGGCCCTCTGGGACAGTCTACCCCGCGGGTTTTGAAGCGTCCAATTGAAGCAACGCAAATACTTTGTCTGCAATCACTTGTGGCTCTGCCATGCGACCTTCGCCGCTCCACCCGCAGGCGAGATCACCGTCACCCGGGTCAATGAAGTGATATCCGCGTCCCTTGAGAATCCGCAAGTTCTCTCTGGTAGCGGGGTTACGCCACATGCGCGTGTTCATCGCCGGGGCGAACGCGACCGGTTTTTCGTCCGGTAATGTTGACATGATCAGGGTGCTGACCGGGTCGTCCGCGATGCCGTGCGCCGCTTTGCCCAGGATGTTCGCGGTGGCAGGCGCGATCAGCAGCAGGTCAAGCTCGTCCGCGAGGTCGATATGCTTGGGCTTGGTGTTGGCGGACTCCCACAGTGTGGTGATCACCGGGTTGCGCGTGAGCGCCAGAAAGGTCTGCGGCCCCACAAACTGCGTCGCCGAGGGCGTCATGGCGACGGTGACCTCGGCGTGATCGCGCAGATGCTTGTGCAGCACCGCGATCTTGAAAGCCGCGATGCTTCCGCAGACCCCGATCACGATGTGCGGCTTGCCCATCTACTCGTCTTTCTCGACCGTCTCGTTGTCTTCGGCCAGGCGGATCTTGCCGGCTTTGAGCTCCTGCACGGCGATGTAGATGTAGTCCTTGCCGTGCTTTTCTTCCACGCGCAGCAGGCGTGGCGAGCCGCTGACCAGCTCCTGCACGCGGCGCTGCAACAGCACCGTGAGGCGGAACTTGCCGCCGGCCATGTGGTAGAGGCCTTCCAGTTCAGGGTAATCCAGGGCAAATGCCATTGTCTCTCCTTGCGCCCGAAAATCGGGCCGACAACTATT
>CAZNBU010000318.1:0-4579 GCA_964571035.1 uncultured Planctomycetaceae bacterium
TCATGCACTCGGGATTACTCGGGTTGATCTTGCCCGGCATGATGCTGCTGCCCGGCTGAATCGCCTTCAGGCGGAACTCGTCCAGGCCGGTCGTCGGGCCGCATGACAGCAGTCGAATGTCGTTGGTGATGCGCGTCAGCTCGACGGCTGCAACACGGATCGCCCCGCTGAAGTTGTGGAACGCCCAGCGGGAATTGACCGCTTCAAACGGGTCCTCCGGCTCGCGCACCTTCAAGCCCGTGAACTTGCGCAGGTACTCGAACGCCTTGGCGCGGTACCCGTCTGCCGTGTTCAACCCGCTGCCGATCGCGCTGCCGCCCAGCGCCAGTTCAAGCAGGTCGTCGGCTGCGCGCTGCAGGTTGGCACGCACGTGCCGCACGCAGTTGCGCCAGCTCATGAACTCCTGGCCGAGAGTAATCGGCACCGCGTCCTGCAGATGCGTGCGGCCCGATTTGATCACCCGCGCCCATTCACGGCCCTTCTGCTCGCAAGCGTCCTGCACGGCCTTCAGCCCCGCGTCCAGCCGCGGCAGCGCCAGCAGCGCCGACAGGTGCAGGTTGGTGGGCACGGTGTCGTTGGTGCTCTGGCCGTAGTTCACGTGATCGTTGGGGTTGATCTTGACCGACGGATCGATTTGCATGCCGCGGTTGGCCAGCACCTCGTTGACGTTCATGTGCACGCTGGTGCCGGCGCCGGCTTGGAACACGTCCACGACGAAGTGCTCCATGTGCTTGCCGGCGAGGATTTCGTCAGCGGCTTTGGCGATGGCGTCGGCCATCTTTCGGTCGATGGCGCCGCAATCGGCGTTGGCCAGTGCGCTGGCTTTGTGCTGGTAGGCGTAGGCGCGGATCAGGTCGGGCAGCGTGCCGCCGTTGATGCCGCTGACCGGAAAGTTCTGCACCGCGCGCGCCGTGCTGGCGCCGTACAGCGCGTCCTTGGGAACCTTCATCTCGCCCATGGAGTCTTTTTCGATTCGGGTGTCGCTCATGGTATTCTCCTTCGTCGGCGCGGTTTGTACCGCTTCCGGGTTCATGCGCAAAGATCGGGGTTCGCGGGATTTTCTGACGGGGGTTCGTTGTTGCAGCAACACATGTCGCGCGCCTTGATTCTTGCAGTTCTGCTGACACCTGCCCTGTGGGGTCAGTGAGGTTGCGACCGCAGTGCGGATCTGCCGGTCGGCGACAGTGAGGGATTATCCGGTTCGCGCGCGACGTGGGGGAGCGCCACGTATTCGTACCAGAGCTCGTCCGGGGTGTTCAGCGGCGACGAGGAGTTCCCCGGCAAGTACCGTACGATCTCGCACCAGGCCGTGCTCCGTGGCGGCATTCGCCCGCACCAGTTGGTGGATGTCGGCCTGGTTGTGCCCTTCTTCCATATTCGCAACCGGGGCGCCGGGCTGCCTGACCGCACACTATTCGGGCTGGGCGACATGCTGCTGATCAGCGACTGGCATCCGTGGCGCGGTTGGGAAACGGACGGCGAATCGGGGCTCGCGGACGGCATGTTCAGCCTCGGCGGGCTTGCCTTTCGCGGCGGATTCAAGCTACCCACCGGCCGCGCCGAACGCGACCTCGACCTGTCGCGGGGCTCAGCGACATTGCTGCAACTCGGTACCGGAACACTGGGCTACGTCGGCGGCGTCAGCTTCACCGGCAGCGCGCACGGGTGGACCATCTTTGCCCGAGGAGATGTACAGGTGCCGCTGCACGAGAACCGGTACGGGTTCAGGCCCGGGGTCGCCCTCAGTACAGCTACCGGGTTCAGCTACACGTTCTTCGACATGCTGACGCCGGGGCTGGCGCTGAGCAGCCTTCATCTGGGCAAAGACTTCGTGGATGGCGAGCCGCACCCGAACACGGGAAGCCATTTCTGGTTTCTGACGCCGTCGCTGGGTTTGGAGATCGTGCCCGGGTTCGGCATCCACGCCTCGGTGCGCATTCCGTTCGTCCGCCGGTCAAAGAACCCATCCACCGGCGACCTGTTCAGCATCGGCGTGAACTGGTCCATCGAGTTCTAGCACCTTTGCAAGCTCTACCCCTCGTTGACATCACGCCCTCAACCCGCTATTTCTAGGCGCTTCGTATCGCGACGCTGGAGAAGATTCGTGCTCAAGGCTACCGACCTGCGCAAGGGCAAAGTCATCAAGATCGACAACAAGCTTGTGCGCATCACCGACTTCCAACACATCACACCCGGCAACTGGCGCGGCATCGTCCAGATCAAGTACAAGGACATCATCACCGGCACCGGCAGCCAGAAGCGCATCAGCCCCGAAGACAAGTTCGAGGATGTCTACCTCGATAACCGCAAGATGCAGTACCTGTACAAGTCCGGCGACATGTACGTCTTCATGGACATGGAGACGTTTGAGCAGCCGGAGTTGCCCGAAGACATCGTCGGCGACGCGGCCAAGTACCTCAAAGAGAACGATGAGTGCAACATCCTGTTCTACGAGGGCAAGGTCGTAAGCCTTGAGCTTCCGCCCAACGTCGTCCTCAACATCACCTACACCGAGCCGGGCGTGCGCGGCGACACCGTCCAGAACGTAACCAAGCCGGCTACGCTCGAGACGGGCCTCGAAATCAAGGTCCCCAACCACATCAACCTCGGCGACAACGTAAGGGTAGATACCCGAACCGGCGAGTTCGTCGAGCGCGTCAATTCGTAGTAACCGCCCGAACTTCGCTTCGTTATCCTCGTTCTTACGGGCGGGATAGCTCGGGGCGGAGCATGAGGTTAGTTCTTGGCAAGCGGGCCGCGGGGTTTGCGCTGCTGGCATTGGTGCTGGCGGCTGCGATCTTCGTTGCCTTGTCTTCGACGTGGCAAACGCCGACGCTGTCTGAGACCAACCAGTCCGTTCCTCAGCCACCACAGAAAACCCAGGCCGAAACTGTGCCTCTTGATCCGGTCCCGTCGATGGAGGTGGTCGAGCCTGAGCCATCCGAGGTTCTTGTCGGCGAGCCAGACCCGGCGTTTCTCGCCGTCCGTCCGGAACATCGCCCAACCGGCGAGTTGGGGCTGGGGTCGGCGAACAGGCCAGTATCAAGGCTGATCACACTGCACGTGGTGGATGAGAACCTGGCTGCCGTGCCCTTCGCCAATCTTGAGTACGCTTTTGTAACCTACGAAGCCTTCGAAACTCACGGGGAGGCCAATCTTCGCCTGAGCCCCGCCACAACCGACAACCTTGGACAGTGGAAGGCAAACGCACCGGGCGGAACCAGTCTGTACGTCCGCATTGCGGACCCCGGCTGGGTGTGCTCGTCCTCAGACTGGCGAGGTCGCCACGGGCGAGCCGGTGCGCCGGACGCCGCACTATTTGGCGGGCTGGCCCGCCCTGATGTGCGCTTGGAACTGCGGCTGATTCGCGCGGCAACGTTCCGATTGTGGGTCGACTACGCTGACGGCGAGCCGTACAGCGGGCCGGTTCGAGTGGCATCATTCTCAGATGCCGGCCGCACAGAACTCGATCGCGTCCCGCATGAGCAGCCGTACACGCCGGGGATGACCATCCGCTACAACCCAAACCTCTGGCTGCGAATCGGTGCGGAGGGAATGCGCGGTGGGTATCAGGCGACCGCGTCGGCGAACCCGGCGCAATCCTTGCTGCAGTCCGGCGCGTGCCGCATGGTGATTCCGGAGGACGCGTCGCGGACATCGCCGAGTGGCGTGGTGCTGGAACACACCCATTTCGAGCCGCACGACTCCATCATGGTTTGCCGCGTTTCGGGTGACTACGTTCATGAGCGTCTGGTGCTGCGTGGTTCGGGCGAGACGCGATCCGAGGAAGTCCCCAGCGCTCGACCGTTCTGCTGGATCGGTGTCGGTGAGGGGGTTGTCTGGACGTCCGGTGAGATCGTCCTGAAACCCGGAGAATGGCGCCGGGTGAGAGTGGAGCCGCAGCCGCCGGCGCGACTGAGCGTCCGGATCACCGATGACGCCGGTAACGCTGTCAAGGGTGCCGCGGTCTCCATGGCGGAGGTCGGGTACGAGCGCAGGTATGGCAAAGGACTCTCCCCGGACCTCAAAGCCAGACTCCAGATACCCGCCGACGAGGCCCAGGTGCGCTACGCGCTCACGGCCCTTTCGCGCGCGGTTTCCGATAGCGAAGGATACGCGCGCTTCGGTGCGGTGCTGCCCGGCAAGCGGCGCTTCCTGATCAATGCGGTCGGTTACGAGTTTGCCTCTTTCGAAGCCGACTTGGCCGCTGGGGACCATGTCGACCACGGCGAGCTTCGCCTACGGCGAGCGAAGGGGACGCTTACGGTTTCGGTTGTTCGCGCCTCGGAGGATCCTGCAGGCGAGCTGCACGTGCAGGTGCTCATTCCGGGCGGGCCGGACTACCCCGAACGGCCGGTCGCCCTCAATGACGAAGGCGTCGCCGTATTCCGCAACGTGCCTGCCGCTCGGTATCAAGTGGCCGCGTCACGCAAGAGCGGCGGTTGGTGGTACAGGATTGTGACCCTTGAACCCGGCGAGAGCGGAAAGATCACGATCGACACTACGCGTGAGCCCGGTTGGCAGAAAGACTGAGCCAGTCACCGCCGCAGGCCGCCGCGTGTGACGCGGCGCTTTCTTT
>CAZNBU010000319.1:0-4573 GCA_964571035.1 uncultured Planctomycetaceae bacterium
GGACCTGTTTGCTGGGGGTCAGGGAATCCCATGCTTTCTACGCGGCGCACAGAACTGCTTCCTGGTCCGTGCTTCTTCGCGCATCCGTCGCAACTACAAAGCGCAGATAGAACGGCTGTTGGAGGCTACCCTTTGAAACGCCGGCGCAGACGGCCAGGACGTCGCTACCGGTCTTGGGGTGACGCATTTTGACCGAGTCACCCCTGCATAGCGACACGACGAGGCGTGCATCGGGGTGGCCTGTGAGCGCCTTGCGGACGACGGCACGGCGGGGTGTGCCTCTTGCGCCCCTTGCTCGTTCCGCAGCATCGATCATGCGAACGCACGACGCCTCGCGTTTGACTTCGCCGCTTGAAGTTGCCCATTCAAAAAACTCGATGTGATGGTTCTCGTCTGGCGGCGCGAACTTGAATGGTCGCGATTCACCTGGCTGGCGGAACTCCACTGGATCAGTGAGCGTTTCCGAAAGTCTGACTCGCCACACGCTGACTCCGCTGTCCATGCGAACGGGTTTGACATCGGGGTTGGTTCGATCAGGGAGCGCGCCCTTGGGGAAGGGCGCTTTGCCGCCTGCCCACCCGGCTTCCTTGAGCCTCGCTTCAATCAGTTCGCGAATCCGATTGTCGCGGACGTTGCCCAACATTGACGGCGTCAGTTCATGCAGCCACTTCCGTGTAACAAACTTGTGCGGATCCGATGTGCCGTCCGCTGACGGGCGATGTCCGAAGGAGCCCGCCTTGTGGAAGGCGCCACGAATCTTGCGCAGGACGCGGTGCGAGACGTTGATGGCCTCAACGACGCCGGCGACGTTGCCGCGGAACTCGTCGGCGGTGCCCCACGGTGGGTCGAATTGGGGGCGATCCTTGTCGTCCTGGCTTGACCGCACGTCGCGGCGCTTCCAGTAGTCCTGGTAGGCCTTCAGGTGCCGCCGTGAAGAAAGCGCGACCACTACGGCGTCTACTGCGTGATGCCGGTGATCTTCGCGGGTCTTGAGCGCCCGTCCCTTGCCGTCCACCACCGTTGAAAGGATGTCGTTCAGGCTCCACTGGCGGCGCAGCTCGGCAGTCAGGTTACCGCGTGTTGTTCCGACGCGCTTCTGGCCCACGCGCTCCTCAGGCGGGTAGAGCAGTTCGAGGTAGGCCACAGCCTCACGGACGATGTAACTCGTGTCGTTCAATTGACGAGCGACGAACTCTTCGGCGTCGACTTTCTCCTGTGCGAAGCGCGCCTTCTTCGGTCCCGGCATCTTGTGCATGCGCTTGACGGACTCCAGCATCCGTGTGTGTTCACTGGTCCCGCCGACCCACTCGAACGGTGTCTTGTCCCCCTTGGCGCGGTTGGCGTCGGCGAAGGACAGAACGCGATTCATAAGGCTGTCGTCGAGGCTGCGGTATCGCGGAATGATGTGGTCGATCTGGACTTCGCCTGAGAAAATCTGCGAGACACCGATCTTGCTGCCCGTGTAGGGGCATGTGCCGGCCTGTTCCTCCCACAGCAAGTACTTCTTGATGTTGGACATTGTGGGCGGCTTGCCCAGCTTCTCAACTTCTTTGCCGATCCTTTCGCGCTGCTCGCCCCGCTCCCGCATCCTGCTTGACCGTTCGGCGCGGGCATCCTTGCCGCCGTGCATCTCGCGCGCCATCTCGACGACGATACGTTGCGGCTTGCCGTACTCTCGAACGATCGCGTTGACCACTTTGCGCAATTCAAACAGTGCTCGCTTGACTACCGGATTGGGCAGGTCCAGGTCGTGCAGATCCTGCGCCAATAGTTTGTCCCGCGAGCCGGTGTCCTTGCCGCGCAAACCTGCGTTCTTGATCGCGTAGTACTCGACTTCCCCTTGCTGAAGGTGTGGAAGAATTTTCTCCACCGCTGTGCGCGAGTACGCCATGTACCCGTCAGGCAGATAGAACTTGGCGAGCTTGCCAAGTGCCTCGCTCGAAAGACCGTATGGTTTGAACAGGTCGCGCAGGCGGGTGTCGAACTTGTCGGGGTCGTCTTCATCCAGCACGAGCTCGGAAAAGCCCACACGCAAGCGGGTCTTCGCTTCGTCCGCGAGTTTCGGCCACTGCTTCTTTCCGACTGCGGTTGTCAGTGCGTGTTCAACGGTGTTGCCGGTGAGCTTCGTGCGGCCGCCTTCCTCTAAATTGAAGCGTTCTTGATCGGGATCGATCCCGGGCGCGCGGGTGTCGTCCTTCAGTTCGGCGTGCAGCGCGTTCAACACCTTTCGCAAGTCACCAAACTTGCGCTCGCGGTTCTCCATCAAGGCTTGGGCTACACAGTTGCGTTCGTCTGGCGTTAGCTCGCGCCGTCCACCATAGTCCACCGAGAAAACGCAGAGGTTGTTGACCTCTTTCCAGATTCGGAACTGCTGGGCCAGCCAGTGGCCTCGCGCCAGGACTTTTTCGCCGGTGAACGGGCAGCGGCGTACGGTGGGCGAGCGCCACGCGTTGGCGCGCTTGGACATGGTTGCTAAGCGTTCCTCGGTGACTTCGAACGGGCGTTGGAAGAAAATGACTTCGTCGCGAAGCTTGGTGCGCAGGTCTGGCGTCAGTACCGCAGGGTGATACGCGGCTTGTGCCTCCCACAGCGTGTCAAACTCATGTTCATACATTGTCCGTTCGGTGTACCTGTCGCGCAGTCGCAGGTCACCAGTATTGAGTCTTGGGCGTCCATTCTCGCCTGCTTCGTGGGAGATGCGGTGCAGATATTCGCCAAGGGTGCGGGCGCCCTCGGCAGCGATCTGAGCCTTCAATTGGGTAATGTCCTCCTTGACGACGCCGGATTCTCTGTCGCCGCGTTCCTGCTTGCGGTTGGACTTGAAACCTCGACGCTGGTTCAGGTGGTAGAGCACTCGTCCAACTTCGGGCAACGTGAGCTTGCTGTCCAAACCCTTTGCCCGAAGCGGGTAGGGGTCCATGGCAAGGACTTCCTGCAGCGCGTGAGGATCGGGTGGAAGAAGGCCCGCCCCTTGCAGAAGAGTGCGAAGCCGGTCCCGTCGTTCGCGCTTGCGCCGCTGTCTGCGGCGGGCGGAGCGCGCGACGCGACGAGCCTGCGACCTTGATGCCTCTTTGGATGAATCAAAGTTGTCCACGCCTTCTTCAAACACGCGGACGCCGGCGGCGATGAGGCCGGTTTCCTTTACTTGCTCGCCGTTTTCGAACTCTGCGTTGAGCAGCGCCCAGCCGATGGAGTTTGGGCCGAGGTCGAGGCCCAGCACGATACCCTTGGTGGTTGTCATCAATACCCCTGTGCGATAAGGACGGACAGATTACTTGACGTTGAGACGCGCGGCGAATAATCTTTAGGAGTATTCAGTCAGAGTCCGGTATGGCTTTCCATACCAAGGATTCATTCCGAAGGCTCTGCGCCCGGCTTGCCGGGCGCAACCGTTTTTTCCGGGTTTGATGTCTGGGCCGACTAAACCCGCTGGGCGAGGTCGTGCATGAACTTTTGTACTTCGGCGGCTACGTTCTGGCCTGTGATGGCGCGGTCGATCAGCTCGGTTACTTGCACCATGTCCTGCTCGTTGGCGCCTAGCGTGGTCAACAGCGGTGTTCCCACTCGTATGCCGCTGGTCTGGGTTACCGGCAGCGGGTCGTACGGGATGAAATTCTTGTTCACGTAGATCTTCTGCTCGCCGAGCAGGTTTTCGATCTCGATGCCCGTTTTGCCCGTGCCGGTGATGTCCACCATCACCATGTGGTTGTCCGTGCCGCCGGTCAGTACCTTGTAGCGCGTTGAGCCCAGCCCCTCGAATGCAGCCGCCATCGCGCGCGCGTTGGCGACCACCTGTTTCTGGTAAGTCTTGAACTCGGGCCGCAGCGCTTCTTCCAGCATAGCCGCCTTGGCCGCAATGATGTGCACCAGCGGCCCGCCCTGCCCGCCGGGGAACACTGCGCGGTCGAGCTTGTTCGCCCACTTGGCTGTGCAGACCACCATGCCGCCGCGGGGGCCGCGGATGGTCTTGTGGGTGCTCATGGTGACCATGTCGGCGTGGGGCACGGGGCTCTGGTGCTCGCCTGTTGCGACCAACCCGCTGATGTGCGCGACGTCGGCCATGAACAGCGCGCCGTGCTCGCGCGCCGTCTTGGCCATGCGCTCGAAGTCGATGGCGCGCGGGTAGCTGCTGGCGCCGGTTACCACAAGTTTGATCTCGGGGTTGTCTTTCAATAGCTGCGCGTACTCGTCCAGATCGATCAGGCCGGTATTGCGGTTCACGCCGTAGTGGATGAACTGGTAGAACTTGCCACTGGCGTTGAACGGCGCGCCGTGGCTCAGGTGCCCGCCGTGCTCAAGCTTGAACGCCAGCACTTTGTCGCCAGGCTTCAGCATCGCCATGTACGCGGCGAGGTTGGCTTGGGTGCCCGAGTGCGGCTGCACGTTGGCGTGCTCAGCCTTGAACAGTTGGCGGGCGAGGTCGATGGCGTGCTGCTCGACCTGGTCGGTGAACTCGCACCCGCCGTACCAGCGCTTGCCGGGGTAGCCCTCGGCGTACTTGTTCGTGAGCACGGTCCCCAGGCAGCGCAGCACGTATTCGCTGACGAAGTTTTCGCTCGCGATCAGGTTGATC